>JANNSM010000297.1:0-3402 GCA_031402635.1 Bacteroidota bacterium
TCGGCTACCACACCGGGAGTATCAAACAGTTCCACGGATTTGCCGGCATACAGCGCTTCAATGTCCGGGCGAATCAGCGGGTAGTGGGTGCACGCCATCACCAGGCCCTGAATGCCTTTAAACTGCGGTTTGGACAAGTAGGAATCCAGCACCGCACGCGAAATTTTATTGTTGAAGAACCCCTCTTCAATCATGGGAGCAAGCAGTGGTGTAGCCTGGCTTCGCACGTTGAGATCCGGCCGGGCCAGTCGCAATTTTCGGGGAAACATCCCAGCCCGGATGGTGGCTTTGGTGCCAATCACCCCGATCGTGTGAAGGTCTCTGCGGGTGGCGATTACCCGGATAATGGGATCAATAACATTGACGATGGGAAGCCGGTCGCCATAACGGCGCAACAAATGGGCATAGGCAGCAGAAGTGGCCGAGTTACAGGCAATGACCAGGGCTTTGCTGTCTTTTTGAATCAGGAACTCCGCAATTCTATCGGCGTAGTGCCGGATGGCTTTGGCGGATTTGTCGCCGTAGGGAAGGTGAGCGGTATCCCCGAAATACACGATCCGCTCTTTGGGCAAACGGTGTAAAATGGCATTGGCGACCGTCAGGCCGCCAATGCCGCTGTCAAATATTCCGATGGGTCGGTCGTCGCGCAAGGCAACGGAAATTAGAGCTTGAGTTTGGCCTTGACCAGGGGTAGCACATCTACCGAACCGGCACCCATGTGCAGCAGGCCTACCGAATCCAGAATATAAGTGAGGCCCTGTTCTGTGCCCACCTCTTTTACCGCGTTCTGGGCCTTTTCAATGACCGGAGCCATTAATTCGTCCTGCTTGGTCAACAGTTTTTGCTGGCTGTTGGTCTGGAACTCTTCAATTCTTGCTACAAGACTTTGGAGGTCCTGTTCGGATGCTTCGCGCTTAACTTCACTCCAGGTGGCGGCGTTGGTTTGATAATCCTTCTGGCGGGTCTGAAGCTCAGTGATATACTGGTCATACGTTGCCTGCAGTTCAGTGCCGTAGGCTTCCAGTTGGGTCTGAATGCTTTTGGCTTCCGGCATGCTGGTAAGGAGTTCCTGGAAATTGATATGCCCGATTTTAGTCTGCGCTTTTGCGCAACCGGTCATGCTGAGTGCGACGGCAAAAAGCGCCGCCATAGAGAACACTTTCATAGGGTTAATCCGTTTAGGTCCGCGAAAATACTGTTTTTGTGGGTTATCGGGCTGATTCAGCCACCGGGGCAATCGGGGTTGCAGGGTGTATTATTCGGCAATGCCCAGGCGCTTGAGCACATCCTGGCTTTTATCGTTCTCGGGATTGACGTAGAGCAGCGTGGTGCTGTTGGCCTGGTCAAAAATGAAATCGTAGCCGCGGTCTTTTGCCAACTCCTGAACAGCATTAAACACGCGGTCCTGTACCGGTTTAACCAACTCCTGGCGTTTTTGGAAGAGTTCGCCTTCAAAGCCGAATTTGGCTTGCTGAAAGTTCTTCAACTCTTCTTCCTTAGTCTCTATCTCTTTGATTCTCATCGCTTCCTGCTCTTTAGTCAACAGAACACGGTCATTCTGAAAATCGCGGTACATCGCTTCAATGGCAGCGCGACGGGTACTGGCTTCGGTACGCCAGACCTCCGTGATCTTGTCCAGTTCTTCCTGGGCTTTTTTGTAATCCTCCATCTGGTCAAGAATGAGGTCTGTATTCACGTAGGCAAATCGCTGTGCCTGAAGGGCGCCGGCACTGATAAGCGACAAAATCAGCAAGAGGGAAAACTTGTTCATGGTCGTTGGATTAGTTGCCCGAGGCCATCAATCCGGTTCAAAGCCCAGGATGATGCTGAACCGTCCGTTGTTGAGGATGTAATCGAAGGCATTTTTAGTATCCAGTATCGGATCGGTAGGCCCATCATCAAAGCGTATGCCATAGTCAATACCGAGCAGACCAAACATAGGCAGGAATGCTCTGACCCCTAAGCCAACAGAGCGTCGCAGGTCAAACGGATTATACCGGTCTATCGTGGTATAGAGGTTACCGCCTTCAGCAAACACATGGGCGTAAACGGTAGAGCTTGGGTTGAGGCTGATCGGATAGCGCAACTCCATGGTGAACTTATTGAAGATCGGGGAGTTCAGGGTAGCGCCGGAAACATTTTGAAAGGGCTCATAACCCCGGAGAGCAATCACGTCAAAGCCTTCGAGGTTGAAGTTTGCCAGACCATCTCCGCCAAGTTGGTACTGTTCAAAGCTTGAATGCCCGATCTGTGGGTTGTAAAACCCGATAAAACCCATCTTGGCTACCGTCCTCAATACCATTTTGCCGATCAGCGGTGTGAACCATTCGGCGTTGAACCGCCATTTGTGGTATTCAATAAGCCGGTAGCGCTGATCCGGGGGAAGGAGTGAATAGTTCTTGCTGCTGAATGCAGAGTATGGAGGTGTCAGTTGCAGACTGAGCGAAATATTGGAACCCTGTTGCGGGAAATAGGGATTGGGGCCGGCAGAATTTCTGGAAAGGGTGAAATTGGTGGCGAGATTATAGAGGTTGCCGGTTTGAAGGAAAAAGTTGCTCTGTGTCCAGTTGACCAGCGTATAATGCTGAACGCTGAAGGCGGTCAGAAAACTGAAGTAGTCATCCGGCCATTTGAGCCGAATGCCGAAGGCAATAGTTCCTCCGTCGGTGCCGAAGCTGCTCCGGCCAATTTCGTTGCGGCCGATATTGTTGCTGAGCAGCGTTCGAAACAAGCTGAATGTGAAACTGTTGGGTTTTCTTCCACCAAGCCAGGGCTCCGTGAAAGACATGTTGTACGACTGAAAAAGGCGGCCATTCGTGTTGACGCGGAAAGACAATTTCTGGCCATCGCCCTGAGGAAGCGGATTCCAGGCTTCCCGCTTGAATATGTTCTGGATGGAAAAGTTATTGAACGAAACCCCGACAGAACCGACTACACCTCGCCCGGCCCCCCCCCAGCCTGCGCTGAGTTCCAGTTGATCAGAAGGCTTTTCGGCCACGGTGAACTCCAGATCCACGGTGCCATCCGTCGGATTGGGAACCGGGTTCATTCCGATCTGCTCCGGATCAAAGAATCCCAGATTGGCAATTTCGCGCTGTGAGCGAATCAGGTCGGCCCTGCTGAACTTGTCACCCGGACGGGACCTGATTTCCCGTCGGATAACATATTCATTAGTGCGGGTATTCCCTTTGATAATAACATTGCGAATAATAGCCTGAGGACCTTCTGAAATGCGTATTTCCAGGTCAATCGAATCATTTTCCACCCGCACTTCTACCGGGGTAACGCCAAAAAACAGGTAGCCGTCATCCATATAGAGCGACGTGACGTCCAGTCCGTTGGGGTCAAATTGCAGCTTCTGTTCCAGGCGCTCGGCGTTGTAGAGGTCACCGCGCTGAATGG
>JANNSM010000298.1:0-2213 GCA_031402635.1 Bacteroidota bacterium
CCCGCCCGCTTGGTTTTACCGGATTGTCCAAAAAACGTCAGGCTCAAATGGCCGTTTTCGAAGCTTTTAGGCCAATGCCCAAATGAATCGTTTCGCTGATCAGATCATTGGGTTTTCCCGGATAGGTAATGCCCCAATCCTTCCGATTGATGTTGAATTTAGCGGTTGAGCTGACGCTGCCGTTGGAAACTTCGACGGTTGCCGGGAAGGTGATGTTTTTCGTCACGCCCTTTATGGTCAGGTTGCCTGAAATCTCATGGGTGGGGTTGCTCAGCTTGTATTGGCTGATCTCCGGAACCTCTTCCGTATCCGGTACAACCACCTCCAACACCCTTACGCCGGTGATTTCAAATTGGGCGGTCGGGTATTGTTCTACATCAAAAAAGTCTGTTGACATGAGATGCTCGGAGAGGCCGTTTTCAAAACCCCTCCTGTCTTTAGTGGATAAAGAATTCATGTCAATGATAAACGCGCCCCCGGTAAGCTGACCATCCTTCATGACAAGCGATCCCTGTTTCAGGCGAATCTCCCCGTTGTGCCTGCCGGTGACTTTCGTTCCCACCCATTCAACCTTGCTAGCCAGCAGATCCACCAACAGGGGGTCTCCTTGGGCTGTTGTTGAAACGGCCTGCTCTTCTGCAACAGTAGCCTGATCACTTTCCGGTGCCTGAGCACATCCGGTTGCCAACGCCGTCGCGGTAAGAACCAATACGATGATGCACTCCATGCTTTTCATGTTATTCCTTTTGTGGTTTTCTGTTTCTTTATTGGATGGCAAAACTACCGCGAATAGACCAACGTCCGGGGCCATTTCGAGCTTTGCGAATCGGGGTCAGGCCTCGGCAAGTCCTGTTATCTTTGCCATACGCATTAGTCTGATTTTCTATGGAAACAATCCATGACCGCTACGCCCGCCTTCTTGTACACTATTGCCTGGAATTAAAACCCGGGGAAAAAGTACAAATCAATTCCACTTATCTGGCCGAACCCCTGTTGCAGGCCTTGCAACGAGAAATACTGGAAGCAGGAGCCCACCCGCATTTTCAAACGGCTTTTCGCGATCAGGAGAGACTGTTTTTAGCTTTCGCTAAAGACCACCAATTGGATTATGTTCCGACCGTCTATCGGGAATCCATGGAGACGTTTGATGCATATCTGGTTATCATGGCGCCGTTCAACACAAAGGATTTACAACAGGCAAATCCGGCGCAAAGCCGTCGCCTGGCCACATCCCGAAGCAGTAGCAGGAAAATATATATGCAGCGCACCGGCACAAGAGAGATGAAGCGCAATCTGTGCCTGTTTCCTACGGAGGCTTCTGCTCAGGAAGCTGGAATGTCACTGGCAGAGTACGAACAGTTTGTCTATGGTGCCTGCCTGCTCACAGAACCGGATCCGGTAAAGGCGTGGACCGGAGTCAGGAAGCGGCAGCAGACCGCAGTGGATCTTCTCAATTCAAGGGAATCCATTCGATATACAGGACCTGATATTGATATTCGATTTTCCACAAAAGGAAGAACCTGGATCAACTCAGATGGCCAGACCAATATGCCCTCTGGCGAAGTTTATACCTCACCTGTAGAAGAATCGGTTAATGGCCATGTTCGGTTCAGTTTTCCGGGAATTTTTATGGGAAGGGAAATTGAGGATATTCACCTGGAGGTGAAAGATGGGGTCGTGGTTCGTTGGGAGGCAAAACGCGGCAAAGAGTTGTTGGATGAATTACTGGCCATGCCCGGAGCGCGCCGCTTTGGTGAGGTAGCCATTGGAACCAATTATCAGATCCGGCAACTGACGCGGAACATGCTTTTTGATGAGAAAATGGGTGGTACCATACATATGGCACTCGGCCAATCCTATTTCCAAACCGGTGGAAAGAATGAATCGGATATCCATTGGGACATGCTGGCCAATATGCGTGATGGCGGCGCTATTTATGCGGATAATGAAAAGATTTATGAAAATGGTGAATTTCTGATCTGACCATGAGCAAGAAGGTGGGCCTTTTCTTTGGATCTTTTAATCCGATCCACGTCGGGCATCTGATTATTGCTAACCATATGGTCCAAAATACTTCCCTGAAGGAAGTTTGGTTTGTGGTCTCCCCGCAAAATCCGTTCAAAAAGAAAAGCACACTACTGGACGAGCGGCAACGCTTGTATATGGTAAACCTTGCTGTAGAAGATAATTACCAGTTGAGATCTTGCGCAGTG
>JANNSM010000299.1:0-3788 GCA_031402635.1 Bacteroidota bacterium
GTACCGATCGGAGCTACAAACCCATCAGCGCTGGTGAATACCCGCATCTGAACGCGCACGTTGTTGAAAACGGTTGCGCCCAGGTTGGCGACAACGGCGGCAAACGTTCCGGCGGTCAGGTTGTATTCAGGAATGAAGGAATAGTCATAGATACGGCCTTCACCGATAGCCAGCACAGTTCCCGTAGGAGGTGATGCGGCCGGAGAAACCAACAAGGTGTAGTTGCCGAAATCAGTAGCACCATAACCGTCAACGACGATGTAGTAGGTGGTTCCTGTTGAGGCAAAAACGTTCACGAAGCTGGAGATGTAAGGCAAGGTGTAGGTAGGTGCATTGGCACAAAGATCATCACTGCAGGCAATCTGTGCACCGCTGTTCGGAGCAGGGCAGGAACCGGCATACACGTACATTTTGGAGTCGTAGTTGGTGGTTCCCTGGCAAAGGCTCATATCGTAGTAGCCGGTTGTCGGGGGGTTCCAGGCAATCACTTCATCCCGACCGCCAGCAGCGGTATAAGGACATACTTCGTTGTAATCGTCAACTTGACCAGAGGTTGAGCCTACGGCAGTCCAGGGGGCAGCACCGGTAAATACCGTGGCTGCGCCACAGGTTTCAGCGGGTACCTGAGCCATGGCTGCAGCAGTCATCAGCGCACAGGCTGTGAATAGTGCATAAAATCTTTTCATGGAATTCAGTTTGGTTTAGGGAATGATTCAATCAGAGGGATGCAGAGCACCGAAGCACTAAAGTAGTACGGGATTGTCAAATCCAATAATATTTGGGTGCATAAACCGAAAAATTAGACATTTTCAGTCTTTGTCCAAGTTGTATTAAACAAATACTTAATAAACAAGGCTTTATAGAAAACTATATGCAAGCTGGCAAGTTTCAAACCCCGCCAGG
This sequence comes from Bacteroidota bacterium, assembly GCA_031402635.1. Lineage (GTDB taxonomy): Bacteria > Bacteroidota > Bacteroidia > Chitinophagales > BACL12 > WGOA01. The sequence continues at coordinate 904 of JANNSM010000299.1, forward strand.
ACCTCTTGATCTTCAGGGAACAATCACACGGATTGCCCGGGGAAGACAGGTAATCCGGGCGGGGCTTTTTCCTAAAACCTCTCCGTCCGCTTCCAAATAAACCGGGGGCGAAGCGCTGAGCAAAATTTCGCTTCCTCTAAACGTTTTAACCGTGGGGAGGCGGATGAAACTTCCATCGAGCACCATGGGCAGCCGGTACACCATTTCGGCGGTACTCATCTTGCCGATCACGGTAACGTCAATCAGGCCATCATCAAATTCAGCGCCGGGTAACTGCATCATTCCGCCACCGTTATAGCGACAGATGCCGGCCGCAATAGTCAGCGCAGTCATGGATTCTTCCACGCCGTCAACCGTGATGGTTATCTGCGTGTGGCGGTAGTCAAACAAGGTGCGCAGGATGGTCAGCCAATAGGTGATTTTTCGCCCGGCCAGCCAGCCCTTCCAACCCTGTACGCGGCGGGTAACCTCTCCGTCAAACCCTGCCCCGGCTATATTGATAAAGTAGCGAAGCTTTTGCTGTGTTGGTTCGCCGTACCAGATTTGCCCCACATCGTGAAGCCGGGTATTGCCCCGGGCAAGTGCGGCAATGCCTTCCTGCAGTGAGCGCGGCATACCGATGGTGCGCATCCAATCGTTCCCTGTGCCGACCGACAGCATGCCCAGCGTCACCTCCGTTGATGCCACCTCATCCTGGGCAAAAACACCGTTGATTACCTCATTGGCTGTACCATCGCCCCCGAGCAAAGCCAGACGAAAATGCCCCTGCCGAAGGGCTTCCGCGGCAATTCCGGACAGGTGACCAGGACCGTCGGAAACCGCGGCTCCGGCCAAAATTCCAGCGCTGCGCATAGCCTGCTGGACCTCCGTCTGCAAACGGCCACCTTTGCCGTTGCCGGAGGCCGGATTAACAATCAGGAACCAGTCTTTCTCCGCCCCTCGCAGGGGGGATTTACCGCTGACGGTCTCCCGGGATCGGCCTGGCGGGTCAAGTGTTTGGATAGACACGAACCACGAAGATAACGGAAAACAGTCCTTTTACCGGGCGAAAAATCGGCCGGGTATCCGGGCTTGTGGAAACCGAAATTTCGTTCGGTTAGTAACCGTCTTCGTCAACGGATTTGCCGGAAAGCATACTGCTGAGCAGGTCCGAAAAGCGCGTTCCGCTTTCAACCAGATGCTTGCTGAGCAGTGAGTATTCCGCCAGACCGTGCAGCAGGAATTCTTTGAGGAAGTAACGCTCGTCGCCGTTAGAGGCCTGATGGAAATAGCGGTCCAGAATATCATCCAGACCCGGCACGGCATCCAGTGATTCGCGATAGGTTTTTGCGTTCATGTCGTGAAAAACATCCACGGTATTTCCCTCGCCAAACCAGGCGGCAACCCCGGCGTAGGGATCGGCTTGCGGGCCCTCTTTTTTACGGCTCTTTTTGAGATTTTCCGGGTTGGGAAAATACTGGATGAACTGTTTGCGAATGGCTTTGCCGAGCAGCGTCAGCGCAACCAGATAAGGCCCTTCCTGTTCGCCTTCATACACCAGTTCAACCTTGCCGGTAATGGCCGGAATCACTCCCCAGAAATCAGCCACGCGGACCATGGTATGGGCTTCGCCGGAAAGCAGTGCGCGGCGCTCGGCGGCGCTGATCAGGTTTTCACGGGCGCTGATGGTCATGCGGGCCGACACCCCGCTTTTTGCGTCAACCAGTTCACTTTCGCGGGCTTCCATGGCAATTTGTTCCACCAGGTCCAACGCGATCGGGTGAAGGGCAACCCGTTCGATTTGGGCAGCAGCCGGATTGGCTTCCTGATCGGAAATAATGCGCGAAGTCTCCAGCGTTTTTGGATAGTGAGTCAAAATCTGCGACTCAATGCGGTCTTTGAGCGGAGTCACGATGGAGCCGCGGTTGGTGTAGTCTTCGGGATTGGCCGTAAAAACAAACTGAACATCCAGCGGGAGGCGCAACTTGAAACCGCGAATCTGAATATCGCCTTCCTGCAAAATATTGAAGAGCGCTACCTGAATGCGGGGCTGGAGGTCCGGCAATTCGTTGATTACAAAAAGCCCGCGGTGCGCCCTCGGCACGAGTCCGAAATGAATGACCCGTTCATCGGAATAACTCAGCTTGCGGTTGGCCGCTTTGATGGGATCCACATCACCGATCAGGTCGGCAACGGACACATCCGGCGTGGCGAGTTTTTCAGTGTAGCGCTCCGAGCGATGGATCCAACGAATGGGGGTTTCGTTGCCGTGAGCGGCCACAAGATCGCGGGCTTCGCGGCTTATAGGTTGCAGCGGATCGTCCTGCAGCTCCGCGCCGTCTATTGCGGGAATATATTCGTCCAGCAATTCAAGCAGCAAACGCGCAATCCGGGTCTTGGCCTGCCCGCGCAGACCCAGCAAAATAATGTTGTGGCGCGAAAGGATGGCGCGTTCCAGGTCGGGAAGCACCGTTTCGTCAAAACCGTGAATGCCGGGAAAGCGCCGTTTTCCGGACTTGAGCATCGCCACCAGGTTATCCCGCATTTCGTCTTTCACGGTGCGCGGCTTGTAGCTGGTTTTGATCAGTTCGCCCAGGGTGGTGATGCGGGCGTGGGGTTGGTTTTTCATGGGGAGTAAGAGGGCTTGTTTCAAGCCGGTTTCAGCGGAGCCGGCGGCGCCGGTTGCGTTCGTAGTCTTCGAAAATATATTCTCCAAGGCCTTTGAGGCTGGTGTAAAAAGCTTTGCCGCGGTTGACTTCGGTGAAATCTTCGACAAACTTTTGCAGCCAGGGATCTTCGGCGATCATGAAGGTGGTGATGGGAATGCCGATGCGCCGGCATTGAGCCCCCAGGTTCAGGGTGCGGTTCAGGATTTTCCGGTCAAGCCCAAAACTGTTTTTGTAGTA
>JANNSM010000300.1:0-9801 GCA_031402635.1 Bacteroidota bacterium
TGGCCTATACCAACCGATTTCTGGTAATCGCCCAACTGATCCGCTCCCTTTCCGGGAGCATGGACGACACCAATCGCCGCACGGTTTTTCGGCAAATCGCTACGCTTAAGCGGCGGGTCTATCTGATCCGGGTGATGCAAATATTTGCGGTGGCATCATTTCTGCTGTGCACAATTTCCATGTTTTTGATCTTCCTGGAACATCCCCGGATTGGATCCTGGCTGTTTGCAATTTCCCTGCTTTCACTTTCCATTTCGCTGGTGTACTCGCTCTGGGAGATCTCCATTTCCACACAGGCTCTGAACGTTATTCTTGACGATCTGGAAATTCAGGAAAGCGGGAAAAAATAAGCGTGGGCCGCTATTTGCTCCAGTCTGACCCGGAATTTTTGCTGGCGCAAATGAGCAAATCCAATGCCTACCCAGCCATATCCGGCAGGTAATTCAACCAGGAAATTCTTTGAGCCCGGCAAGCCGGAATTAGTCAGAGCACAACCCTTGCCCGTTGCGGGTCCACCCTTTTCCAAATTGCTCCGGAGGCCTCCCAAAGCTGGCGTCCGGCTTGCGGGTCATACACCTTTGGATCCATGGTCTTGCGATTGAGCATATGCAGGTAGCGGTTGGTTTCGCCCTCCAGGTCAGTGGAGCAGCTCATGTAAGTGGCCGGCATGGCGCCCTGAGCCGGTGTTCGAAAAGCCACGCTGAAAATTGCCTTCAGCACCGCGCGCAAAGGACCCGGTGCCTCGCGGATGATGTTGGTGTTCACCGGTCCCGGACAATACGTGTGCACCGACACATCCGGCTTCCCGGAAGCGGAAAGCCGGCGGGAGAGTTCGGTGTTCATGGTATTGAGCACCAGTTTGTAATAGCTGTAGTAGTGCATGGCTTTGTTCACGCCGTACTCCCGGTACACACCAAGCGCGTCAAAATCAATGGCCGAAGCGGTCTGGTGCGAATCCGATGAGGTGTAAATCATGCGGGGAATGCGGCCGGGACGGGCGTTGCCGGCAACCGTGTTGTTGGGAATTACGCCGTCGCCGAGCAAACGGTTTGCCGTGATAAACTTGCTGAGGTAATTGACCAGAAAGATCTCATCCAGACCGGATCGGGTTTTTCTGGCTTTAGCCGTAGCGACGCCGGCATTGAAAATTGCCACGTCCAGGAAAATGCGATCGTTCTTCAAGCCATCGCAGAAGGCGTGGATATTGTCAAGATCGGTCAGGTCCAGATGCCGGATCTCTACGCGGTCTGAGCCGCTGGCCTTTTTGACCCGCGCGGCGGCTTCGGGAACCTGGCTTCGGCAGGCCATGATGACGTGCCCGCCACGCCTGGCCAAATCGGTGGCAATTGCTTCACCAACACCGCTGCTGGCGCCGGTAACCAGGCAGACGAGCCCGTCTGCCCGCAGGTTGTCGTTGTACGCTCCGGCCAGGTCCTGGGTGCGAAACAAATCCTTGACACCGGCAAGGGCTGCGGAGACCGGATTGTTAAATCTGCCTTGTTCGGCCATCGGGTATTGGTTTTCAACCGCTTATGCGGACTTAGAAAAGACTAAGATAACCGGAACACCCTTAACCACCATTTTACAAAACCGGGAGTTTGGAATTGCCCGCTCTGTGCTGTAATTTATCGGGATGAAACACCTTTCCCTATTCCTCATTGCCATCCTTTCTGGTCTAATGATCCAAGCCCAGACCACCATTAACGGCAACATCAACGTTGACGGCCGCAACCGCAGTTACCGCCTCCGGATTCCACCGGCAGCCACGTCCGGCGAAGATCTTGCCCTGGTGGTGAGTCTCCACGGTTTTTCCAATACGGCTGCGCTCCAGGAAAGCTCCAGCGCCATGAACGATGTTGCTGATACGGCCGGTTTCTTTGTCGTTTACCCGAACGGGACCAACGTATTGCTGTTTCTTCAGGGGTGGAATGATGACCTCAGCGGAGGCGGCGTTGACGACGTAGCTTTTATTGATGCACTGATCACTGAACTGGGAAATACGTACCCGATTGATACCAGCCGTGTTTTTGCAACCGGCTTTTCCAACGGCGGGGGAATGACCGTCAGCCTGGGATGCGCACTCAGTGGACGCATCAAAGCGATCGCTCCGGTTGCAGCAAGCATCAATCCGGCCAACGCCCCGTTTTGTAATCCAGCGGTTTACCGCCCGCTCCTGCAGATTCACGGCACCTTAGATCTCATTGTGCCTTATACCGGTGCTGCCGCTACTATTTTCTATCCGGCCAGCGCTCCGGCCGAAGCCTTCTTCCGCGCCTGGATCAGCCGCGATGCCTGCTCTGCTCCTGTGATCAGCAATGTGCCCAATACCAACCCCTTTGATCTGAGCACGGTCACGTTGGCATCATTGAATTCCTGTGCCAGCGGGCAGGCCTACCGATTTTACCGGGTCGTTGGCGGCGATCACAGCATCCCGGGACCTGGCGGGTTGAACAAAGACCTGTACTCCAGCGCTGCCATCTGGCAATTCTTCCGGAGCCAGGGCGGCGCTGCGCCGCGTCTTGCCGAAGTCCAGGCGAATGCCGGGACGCTGAATCTGTCTCCCAATCCCGCCGGCGATGCCGTTCAAATCAACACCGGCACCGAAGCAAATTGGAACGTTATGGTTTACGATCTGCAGGGAAAATTGCTGCTGACGCAAAATGGCAATGGCACCCTGGCGCAGATCAACACCGCCGGTCTGATCCCCGGATTGTATGAAGTTGCGGTGCAAACAGGAGGTCAGCTTTCCGGTCGTTCCAAACTGCTCATCAGTCGGTAAGCTCTGTTGTCTTACTCGTTGATCAGTTCGAAGGGCGAACCGCCACGGGCAAGAGGGCAAGAATTTCCCGGGCCTGGGCAAGATGGCGCTCTTCATGGGTCACCATGATCTCGAAGGCCGTTTCGAGTTTGTAAACGATGTTGCTGTTTGCCGGTGAGGCAATCACCGTTCCACTCCGGAGCAGGTCATGGCTTTCGCCGATAATGCGTTCCACTTCCTTCTGGTGGATTTTAAATCGCACCACGATATCACCGGGCACATCACTGGCTTCCGGTTGCCAGAGCGCCATGGTTTTCATTTTCTTTTTCCGTGTGGGTTCTACCGCGTTGAGGATGGCTTTTCCAAAAAACTGAACAACAAATCCGATTCTTCCCAGAAATGAAACCTTGTACTCTTTTTTTCGCAACGCCTGGATAACAGGATAATAGGTCTCGTTGACCAGAATCAGGTGGCGAATGTTTTGTGCAACGCTCCAGGTTTGCGGATTGGGCTTCCAGTTGAGTTGCGCGGGAGTCAGCGAGCCGAATTCAGAAACAAATGCATAGGTAACCTTATCTAACCGGGAAGACCATTTGGTGGCGTTCATATTCTAATAAATTTAGGTGGAACGTTTGATTTGGTTTTTGTTTTACGTCATCAGCCTATCTTCAATTTGTTTTATTTCGGAATTTGCTTTCGTAAAAGGCAATCCATTCCGAAGGGGTAGTTTTTGAGGCCAGTTCACCGATCAGCGCAAGGGGAATTTGCTCCGGCTTTTTGAAGCGAATACAGCTTTTCCCCATATCCATTTTGCTTTTCGCCACCTTGGCGTATTCGGAAACAAACCATTTGTTCAATTCCGGGTTGGCATAAACGCCCATATGGTAAAGGGCAATGAAGTTTTTTTGCGAAGCGACGGCAAGAAAGGGCAACGGAAGTTTGGGATCGCAGTGATAACCCGGCGGATACAGCGAATGAGGCACCACATAACCGATCATACCATAAGACATCTCTTCTTTGAACCCTTTCGGAAGGTTTTTTTTGATAACTTTTCGCATGGCCTCCATCGCTACCTTTCTTTCAGGCGGCAATTCGGAAATATACTCCTCTACCGTTTTGGCATTGCTTTGCATGGTTCATGGTTTTATTTCCGCTGAAGGTTCCCCTTCCGGCTTTGGCCGTGTGCGAATCCCGGCCCACTGGCAACACAATTGCCAGGATGCTTCCTGAGCGCGAACCTTCGGCTCTTTGTGTTCAACATAGGCATTTCGCTGGCGACCGTCAAGAACACGCGCTTTGACATTGTCTGCCAGTTGAAGATCCAGCAATTGGCGCAATTCAGAATAAACCCGTTTGTCATAAATCGGCACGGCCATCTCAATGCGCCGATCCATATTGCGGGTCATCCAGTCTGCCGAAGCAACAAACAGCTTCTCTTTTCCACCGCTTCCGAAAACATACAAACGGGAGTGCTCAAGAAAACGATCCACGATCGAAATCACCCGCAGCCTGCCCCCAAATTCCGGATTGCTGGTATTCAGGCAGCAAATGCCGCGCACCACCAGTTGCACGGAAACCCCGGAGCGCGCCGCTTCGGCAAGCTCGGCAATCATATCCGGATCTTCCAGGCTGTTCATCTTGGCAATGATGTAGGCCGGCTTGCCGGCGCGGGCCAGCGCGATCTCATCCCGGATCAGGTCTTCAAATCCATTTCGGAGCGAAAACGGGGCAACAAGCAGGTGCTTGGTGTTGGTGATGATTCTGCGCCGCTCCAGGATTTCAAAAATTTGCAGCGCCTCATCGGCCAGCCGTGGATCGCAGGTGAGCAGCGCATGGTCGGCGTACATCGTCGCCGTTTTCTCATTGAAATTGCCGGTTCCCAGGTAAGCGTAATTCCGGATGGCATCCCCTTCGCGCCGGCTGATCACAAACAACTTGGTGTGAACCTTGATGCCCGGATAGGAATACAGCACCTGCGCGCCGGCCTGCTCCAGCGCTGCGCCCCATTGCAGGTTGCTCTCTTCGTCAAACCGCGCTTTGATCTCCAGAAAAGCCGTAACCTGTTTGCCATTTCGAGCGGCCTTGATGAGCGCCCGGGCCACGGAAGACTCGTTGCTCATCCGGTAAAGCGTGATGCGTATGCTCTGCACAAAGGGGTCAACCGCCGCTTCCTCCAGCATCCTGACGATGTAATCAAATCGCTGGTAAGGGAAATGAAGAACGCGGTCGCGCTCGGTGATGGCGTCAAACATACTAACCGCCTCATCCAGAAAAGGCCGGTTTTGTGGGGGGAAAGGCCTGTACCGCCAGGACGGCTCGCAAACCGGATCGGGAAAGGAGATCAGGTCGTGGAAATTGTGGTAAATACCGCCGACAACCATGTCTTCGAGGTGCAATTGGAGCAGAGAGGCCAATTCGTTGCGGAGTGCCCCGGGCAGGCTTTTATCGTAAAGGAACCGGGTCGGCATCCCCACTTCCCGCTCTACCAAACCCTGCCGGATTTTGTTGACCAGGTCGCCGTTGAACTCATCGTCAATATAGAGCTCAGCGTCGCGGGAGAGTTTGATCGCCCAGGCCTCACCGCCGTAATCCGGCCCCGCAAGCCGTGGCAGGTTAAGCCGCAGAATATCATCCACCCACGCAATCGGATGCAGGCCGTCCTTTTCGCCCAGTTCAATAAAACGGGGCAAAATTTCGGTGGGCAGATTAACCAGGCCCAGGTCTTCTTTCCCCAGCCGAAAAGCGAAATAGATGCCGCTGTCGCGAAGAAATGGCGCCTTTTGGCCCGGCGAATAGCGCTCTATCTGAACGCGGTGCCGCAGGTGCTGGTCAAACCAGGTCTCGGCTTCCGCGCCAAACGATTGGACTAACTCGGAGGGGTTAAGCAGTTTGATGCCCGCTTCGGAAAGTTCGGGCAGAATTTCTTCGCGGAAAATCCGGCCGAGTTCCTCTTGTTGGCGGCTAACCACCGCCAGTACGCGCTTGAGGGTTCTTCGGGGCCGGTCCGGGATCTGCAGGCGGGTTTCCTTGCGCAATTGGTAGAAACTGCGGAGCGCCGCTACCCGAACGCGGAAAAATTCGTCCAGGTTAGACGAATAGATCGCCAGAAACTTGATCCGCTCGTAGAGCGGGACCCGGTGGTCGGCTGCTTCCTGAAGAACGCGGTGGTTGAACGATAGCCAGGAAATATCCCTGGGAATCAGATCGTTGGTTGAAGGGCGGCCTGGCGCTGCGGAAGAAGACATGAGTTCAGAAAATAGCGGAACCGTGAAAAAAGGTACGCTGGAGATACCGGCTATTTATCCGCCAATTTAACCGGCATTCAAAGAACGTCCATTTTCCCTTTCTCTTTTAACTCCCGGGCGGGGTTTTATCGGGCATTTTTGCACATCTCCCGGATGGCGTTGAACTGGCGTAAATTCGCACCGTGAATTTTCAGCAAACATTCGATGGTATTTCCTGGGAACAAGGGCTTATTTCCGTTGTCATCCTGCTGTCCGCATTTATTGCGGCGCAAATCGTCAACCGCATTCTGGGCAAGCTGCTGTCCGATGCCCGCCGGATTCTGAAAGTTCAGTCCACTAACTACCGGTTCTTTTTGCACATGGTCTCCGCCGGGATCTACTTTATGGCGCTGATCCTGGTGTTTTATATGGTTCCCTCGCTCCGGGCATTATCGGTTACCCTTTTTGCCGGCGCGGGAATTTTTGCCGCCATCATCGGTTTTGCCTCCCAGCAGGCATTCAGCAATATTATTGCGGGTGTATTCATTGTCATTTTCAAGCCATTTCGGGTTGGCGACTACGTACATGTCGGCACCCTGTACAAAGGCTATGTTTCGGATATCACCCTTCGCCACACTGTTCTGCATACCTTTCAGAATTCGCACATTATTATTCCCAACAGCACCGTAAGTTCTGATACGGTGATTAATTTCTCTTACGAAGATGAACGGGTTTGCCGTTTTGTCGAAATCGGTATCAGCTTTAATTCAGACCTGGATAAGGCGCTGCGGATTCTCCAGGAAGAATGTGAATACCACCCGCTCTGCATTGATGGACGGACCCCCGAAGAAATTGCTGCCGCCGAACCCAAAGTTGCTGTTCGCGTAACCGGCATCGGACCGTACAGTGTTAATCTCAAAGCCTGGGCCTGGACCGCCAGGGTGGAGGATTCCTGGGTGCTGGGTTTTGACCTGAACCGCAATTTGAAATTGCGTTTTGACCGGGAGGGTATTGTTATTCCTTACCCGCATCAAACCCTGCACTTCACCGGACCGGAAACCCCGCTTGCCACGGTTCCGGCGGCGGAACCCAATTACCGCCAGGGCGGGCGGGTCAACGAGCCGGGTGAGTAAGTCCTTTCAAAACACCAGACTGTCTGTGCGAGCGCCGGGTATGAAACAGCGAGTTGGTAACACGGCAAAAGAACCCTGTTACTCAGCCGGAACAGCCTGTACCAGCAAGCCGTCAACCCCAATGCATTGACCCTGGGCGGTAATTCGCAGCTTCACTCCTCCCGGCATCGGTTCCAGTTTACGGCTGGCCTGCACCCAGCCCGGTTGAACGTCTGTGCTTTGTTTGGTAATGATGTATCCACTCCACAAAACACGGTCCTGGTTGTCAAGCCATTCCAAAAGGATATCCGGAAAAGACGAGCATTGCAGGTAGGCTTTTGTCCACAGCGAGATTTCCACCACGGTATCCGGCCGGGCTTTGCCGGTGGCAACAACGGCCCATTCCGGTTTCACGGAAGCAGTTCCCAAAACCCAGGGACCATCCTGGTGGAATTCTGCCTTTCCAAAGAGCCCGGGCTCCTGACCCTGTTCAAAGCCGTCATATAGCAGGACGCCTTTTCGCCCGTCAGCAGGATCCGTCAGGGGCTCAATATCCCGGTTGAACAGCGCCGGGCGCAGAGACCACAACGAGTAGTCCGGGCCCGAATAAATAGAATCCGCCAAATTCAGGAGTGCCTGTTCCCGGACGCTTAACCGGATATCCCGGCGCGGTCCGTTGATGAGTAGCAAAACCGGACGCTGGTCGAGCATGTCAACGAAACCTGGTTCGGGGCCGTAACGGCTCACCAGGCTGGTGGTGCTGAGGGTTTGGCTCACCGAAGTCCGGCTCATCATCACATTGAGCAGCGGAATTCCGGTTTCACAAGCGGCCTGCATTCCCCAAGCCAGAGAACCGGTGCCCTTTTCGACATACAGTTTCTCGGAGCCCATGTGGTAGAAAGGCAGCGTCAGGAAAGCCTGGAAATCATCCGGCGCAACGCCCACCTCAAGGAGGTTTCGGGTAAAACGACCCTCTAAAAACACATTGGGTTGGTTCATGTTTCTGCGGATGCTTTGTGAATGGCGAACTGCTTCAACCGTCCAGCATCCCATCAGCAGAACAATCACCACCCAGCCAGCCAGACCCGGACCGCGCCGGGAAAGCAACCGGAAAAGCCGGTACAACACCACCGCGGCGAGCATAGTCCAGATATGGTAGAAGACAAAAACCAGCCGTCCCGGGGAGCGGAATTGTTTTAACGGCGCAACGTAATCCAGCCAATGTTCCAAACCCCAGCGAAAGGGCAGCGCCATTGCCACCATCAGGATTCCCAGGCCGGCAATTGCCCAAATCCACAAGTCACCAAACCTTGTTGCGCGCGTGAAACCAAAAGGCACCTGCCTGTGCCTGAGACTTCTGATCAACAGAAATGCGAGTACCGGTATGGCGAAAATTGCCAAAAGCAAACCCGGCAGCCCCACGTAGCCCAGCCCTTCCGCTTCTTCCGCAGGAAAATGAATCCAGGGCTTCAGCACATGCAGAAACGGACTCGAGGCCGAATAGAACACCGTTTCCGGACTTGCCCGGTAGAATAAAAATCCAAAGGGTGCGGTGGTACGGTCGCTTACCCCATCGGTGAGATCCAAAAAAAGATAGATCAGGACAAAGGCCCCCACCCCCGCACAAACGGCCCTTACAGACGTGGCAATCTCCCGTGGCCGCGTGACGGCCAGCACCACGGCATACGCACCGAGCATCATCATCCCGATCAGCAGGTAGTACAGGTGCAGGAAGCCAAACCCGGTGATCACAGCCATAATCGCCAGCATCCAAAGCCAACTGGTCAGGGAACGGGCGGCAGCTTGCTTTGGGTCAAAACTCCCGGCACCAGTCGCCTTTCTCATGACCAGGATCATCCACCAGACCATCGGAACAAAACAGGCGTACCCCAACGCGTAATGCCCCTGCCAGCGAAGGATCTGGGGTGACAAAAACACCACCACGAGTGCCGTCCAGATGGCCAGCCACTCCGGGAGCCCGTAATGCTTGCCGATACGCCGGGTGAACCAGGCTGCCGGCAACAGACTTAGCATCATCAGCAGATTCATGATCCCGGGAACGCGTCCGTCAACCGGCAGACCGAGGTCCTGAAGCGCCCTCAGAAACCAGACCAATAGCGGCTGGGCATCGGTATAGGTCAGGTGTTCACCAAAAGGATAATTCATGCCGCTGAACCACCATCCGCGGTCATAACGCACCGCCCAAACGGCGGTAAAATAATTCTTGAGTCCGTCTCCGCCGCTTGAAAACAGATAGCGGTTAGGGTGAAACAGCAGGTCGCCGAACAACAGCGCAAGGCCTCCCAAAACCAGGACCGTCAGCACCAGATCAGGCAGGAAACGGCGAAGTGGTTTGGACATCATCGAGGGCATGGGGTTCCCGCAAATGTAGGAAGGCAGACTTACAGCCTGTTGCCGGTCTGCAAATCTGCGGAGGTCAGGGAAGCACCCCGCGGTTTATGGCCGTCCTGTCGGGCGAGCTGTTCATTTTACAGCCCGCCAACCCGCTCCGCTCAACGCCGTTGTGCGCCTCGCAGGCTCCTTACCCACACGCGAAGAAAATTTCCCCCTTCCTGCAACAGAATTCCGGGGCGCATGCGCGAGAACGTAACCCCTGGTCTTAGCGCAACCGGTACGGGTTGGATCAGGAGGTGAAACCGGCGGGAAGCGAGGAAAAGAAATTCCAGATCAAACAGATACCGGTCAA
>JANNSM010000301.1:0-1729 GCA_031402635.1 Bacteroidota bacterium
GTCAGAGGTGTCCGAAATTCATGGGAGGCCAGCGTTAGAAACCTGGATTTTAGATCGCCCAACTCTTTTTCCCGATTAAGCGCTTGCTGTAACTCCGATTGGATGCCGATCAGCTTTTTTTCCGTTCGCTTTCGTTCACCCACTTCATGTTGCAAATCGCTGTAGGTAATCAGCAGCCGGTTGACAGCTCTGGAAAGCTCTTCGGTTCGGTCCCTTACCTTCTCTTCCAGGGCCGAATTGAGTTCGCGCAATTCGCGTTCAATCCTGTTGATTTCCGAGTTGTCATGAATTATTCCGGTGAAGACTATGTCGCCATCATCCAGTTGCACTTTGCTGATGCTCAGCCGGAAAGGAAAGTTGCTGCCATCTTTTTTTAAGCCCTCTACTTCGCGGCCTATGCCTATAATTCGCGCTTCACCGGTGTCTAAATAGCGTTTTATATACGTGTTATGCTTATCCTGGTGCGGGCGGGGCATCAGCATGCTCACATTGTTTCCGACCATCTCCTCGGCCAGGTATCCGAACAATTGACCGGCGGCCGGGTTGGCATTTAACATGATGCCCTTGCTGTCTATGACGATAATGCCATCCACGGCCGTGTCAAAGACCGAGTGCATAAATTCTTCGGAGTTGTGTTGGCGGACGCTCATAGGCTGCGAATTCCAAAAATAACCTTTGAAGGGCAGAACCGGCAGGAGTGCTGCCGGAATGCGTCTGATGGGGTTGTGAATGGCTATTGACACAAGTAAACAGCGCTGGTGACCTGTGTCATATCCACGTTGATCAGGTTCCGGGTATTTTGAAATTAAATTCAGAAGCCATGAAACGCATACTTGTTCCCGTTGATTTCAGCCCGCTGTCCAGGCACGCCATGGACCATGCGATGCGCCTGGCTCCGGCTCTGGATGCAGATATCGTGGTATTGCATGCTTACCGGGTACCGGCCGGTATTTTGGAAGAAGGGCTCCGGGAAGATGCCTGGGTTGATGCCGAAAAGCAACGTCTGGAAATTTTAATGGAAGAATTTCTCGCTACCGGCCGGCAGGCAGGCATGAAGAAATCAGGCGAGCCGGTAAAAGTTGAAACGGCCCTGGTCGAAGACTTCCCCGAAGAAGGGATATCTTCTTTTACCCGTCGTTTTTATTGTGATCTGATCGTAATGGGAACCCAGGGTGCTCACGAGTTGCCTGACGGGGGAATCGGATCGATGACCACCAGTTTGCTTCCTGTTGCGGAAGTTCCTGTTTTGGTCATCCCCGACGGCGCGGTAGACCGCGATCCCACCCACATCGTATATGCAGTTGATTTTCAGGACAGCGACCGGGGAACTCTTCATTTCCTGCAATACATGGCCAACCGGATGGATTCCCGGATTACCGTTCTTCACATCCGGGAACACGCGGTTTTTGACGAACCCGAAGAGTACAGAAATTTCCAAAAAACCTTCCATGATTTGATGGAAGACGACCATTGCGCGTTTGACCTGGTCCGCGGTGCCGACCTTTTAGGGACACTCCGGGATTACCTGGAAAACCGCGAGGCCGACTGGCTGGTGCTCAGAATCCGTCACCGCGACGAAAATGGTCTCAGCCTGCAAAGCCTTACCCGCGAAATGGCCTTGCACTCCCGTTCTCCTTTGTTGGTTTTTCCTGAATAAAATGATTGCGGTACGCATATATGGAACAGGTTGCGAAAGACAGCACCTGATGCAGGAAAAAGTGCAGCAGAC
>JANNSM010000302.1:0-2261 GCA_031402635.1 Bacteroidota bacterium
CGAACGGTTACAATCTGCGCGATTTGACCGTCCGGAACATTTTCCCAGGAATAGTTGCTTCCGGGAAATCCCGCGTCGAGATCCAGCGTGCCGCCGGGGCAGATCGGGAGACTGTCCTGCAATTCGGTGCGGGGATATTCAACGGTAATAAAAACGGAGTCTTCGTCAATGCAGCCTTCGGCATTGGTGCCGAAAAGTATGGCAACCAGAGAACTGTCGGGTGTCAATTCGAAATTGCTGCCTATGTCGGCGAGGGTATCTGCAACATACCACTCGTAGGCCAGGATGTCCGGCGTTGTGCCGTTCAACGTCAGACCTTCTCCGATACACAGGGATTGGTCTTCGCCCGCATTGACTTTTGTTGAGGAAACCACATTCAGGGTTTTGGTCCCCGAGCCGGATCCGCAGATATTTAGACCGAAAATTTCAACCGTGTAAGAGCCCGGCTCGTCAAACACCATCCGGATCACGTTGTTGGCCGTATCCGTTACCGTGCCGCCGCTCACCGTCCACTCGTAAAAGGTTTCCGTAAAGAAAGGTACGCTCAGCACGATGGTGTCAAAGGTGCAGACCGGATTTGGGGAAGTAATGCTGACAATGGGCACGTCAATTACGTCAATGGTGGCCGTGTCTGACCAGGGTCCCGCACAGCCGAAGTTGATCTCCCGAACCCTGATCGCAAGCTCGCCGGTAAAGCCGGCCAGATTTACCAGAATGGGATTGAAGCCCCAGATAAACGGTGTTCCCCCGGGCAAAAACTGAAACTGGTATTTTGATTTGATATTGTAAGGCGCAACGGTGAAACTGGCCAGGCCGCCTTCGCAGACCAGGGTTTCGGCGGGGGTAAGTGTTGGCGGATCATCGGCCGGCGCGCCGATCGTCAGGTGAATGAGCGTGCCAAGACTGTTCTCCCCGTCTGAAGCGCAGGTAGCCACAATGCGCATGTACCAAACACCGGCATCCAACCCGAGTGCCAGCAGGTCAAAGTAGCCGGGAATCGTAACCAGGACAGAGGTGTCGCCGTCGGCCAAAACCACGCCCAGGTCACCAAAACTTGCCTGAGCAAAAAACATCGCATCCAGAATTTCTACAACAAAAATATTGCTGTCGCAGAAGGTGATCAGGGTTTCCCAGGTATTGGTCCCAATCGGAACTTCTACCGTAACTCCGGTTTCTTCGGTAATGCAGACAAAAATGTCTTCAATCTCATTGGTTTCGATGTCGCATTCCTGAATGCAGAACGGACCCCAAACCGCACCAATGGTTGACGGCAGGTTGGACACTACACGGATATAGTATCCGCAGCCCGGCGGCACAGACGGGACCAGCCCGGAAACACTGCCCGGCGGGGAGCCAAGCGTGGGGTCAAAAGTGGCTGAACTGCCGAGCGTTCCAATAGTTACCGGACTGGCAAAACTTCCAAGTGAATCCGACAACTGCGCCGTGTAAGTATTGCCGGCGATAAATGCGCCCGTGGAGAAAAACGGAACGTCAATCACCGAATTGACACAAACCGCATTGGAATCAAGGGTAACAGCCGGCTGAAGCGTGGTGATCGTATTTGGGCAGTCCTGAATTTCAAAACACACGGAGGCAGTCCCGGTAATAGATGGCAATGGCGATAACCGCCTGAGCCGCACTTTATAACAGGGGTTTGGAGTCGTTGTGCTGGGAATTGGCAGGGTGAAAACCGCACCCAGCGTTGCCGCGTCAGTAATGGTAAAGACGCCGAGGCTGGTTGGAGTGGCCGGGAACGCGCCTCCGGGTGCCGAGAGCTCAATTTGGTACTGCCCTTCACAAAGCGGCTCTGAGATTTCCCAAAAAATCAGCAGGTTGGACGCCTGGCAGACCGGATCCGGAGAAACCGAGGTGATTTCGATGTCGATCGGATTCAGGATCGGATCGTAGGTGGCCACAAGCACCACGTCGTCCACCGAAAAAGAGGTGCTTTCGGTGGAAGTTGTTCCTGCGTTAACCCAGCGGAATCCAAATTGCAAATCCTCCACGTTTTCAAAAGCCGGATCGGAAATGGATTCAAATTGCCACAACTCCTTGTTGTTGTATTTACCCAGTCCGACCGGTGTCCAGGGTCCGCCATTGGCGCGGTAATAGACCTGTCCATAATCGTCATCATTGCCATCGCAGGTATAAAAAAAGGTGAAGGTCACGTCGGAGAGACCCAGCGTACAATAACTACTGGGAATTTCCGCAAAGGCATCAGAAGGCGCCGATGGGTCGTAGTTGCCATTTTGCACCGAGGG
>JANNSM010000303.1:0-3639 GCA_031402635.1 Bacteroidota bacterium
GCTGGGGATGCCGGCCGTGGTGGTGTTTGCCTGGCGCAAGGGCATCAATATCCTTCATCTGGGTGATGCGGTTTCTCCTGCGCTGATACTTGCCTACGGCGTTGGCCGTATGGGTTGTCAAATTTCCGGCGACGGGGACTGGGGCGTAGTGAATACCGCGCCAAAGCCAGGTTGGCTGGGTTGGGCGCCTGACTGGCTGTGGGCGTATAACTACCCCAACAACGTGAACGGCTGGTGCAGTCCCACAGGTCCGGGACCTGATGCTCCGCTTTGCTCGTTTGCCCAGACGCCACATTTGCTTCAGCCGGTTTTTCCAACGCCTGTCTATGAAATTCTGATGGCCGGGGTTATTGTTGCCATTTTGCTCTGGCTGAGCCGCCGGCTCACCGCCCCCGGCATGCTATTCGGGGTGTATTTCATCTTCAACGGGATCGAGCGGCTGTTGATTGAACAAATCCGGATCAACACACCGTATGCTTCACTCGGCGGGATGACGCAGGCCGAACTGATCGCTGTCTTCTTTATCATCGGGGGAATAGCCCTGATCTTTTTTGCAAAGCGAAAGGAGGCACTCCGCCCTTCGACCTGAAAAGGGCCGCTGACAATTGACGCGAATTCGTACCTTTTGCTCATGTTGCGCCTGAAAATACCCGCCGGAATGCCCCCCGCCCCCCCGGGCAATTGGCTTTTTGGAACGGCAAAAGAATTCAGCGAAGACCCGGTTGCCTACATCAACCGCTATGGCTCCCGCTATGGCCCGGTCTGGACCATGATGGCCCGCTTGCGCAAAGTGGTGCTGGTCTGTGACCCGCAATGGGTCAAGTACGTTCTTCAGGACAATAACCGCAATTACACCAAGAGTTTTGGTTATGAATTGCTGCGCCCCCTGTTGGGCAATGGCCTGCTAACCAGTGAAGGGGAGTTTTGGATGAGCCAGCGCCGCCTCATGCAGCCGGCTTTTCACAAACAGGCTATACTGGCTTTTGCTGATGTGATGGTTGCCGAAGGTGAACTCTGTGCGGAGCGGATGCGCGCCGCCGCAGCCCGTGGCGAGGTGGTCAATATCTCGGCGGAAATGAGCCGGATAACGATGGCAATCGTTTCGAAATGCCTGCTGGGAATGGTTGTTCCAGGCGATCTGGACCGTATTTCGGCATCACTGGAACTGGCCAACCGGGATGCCAACCACCGCATCCAGCACCCGATGACGATCCCGATGAAAGTGCCCACGCCCGCCAACCTAAAAGTGCGACGCGCACTGGCCGAACTGGACCAAACCATTAACACCATTATTGCTGATCGGCGGCGCAGCGGGCAGCGCGGCGGTGACCTGCTCAGCATGTTGCTCGAAGCCCGGGATGCCGACACTGGAGAAGCCATGAGCGACCGGCAATTGCGCGATGAGATTGCCACCATTTTTATCGCGGGTCATGAGACCACGGCCAACGCCTTGTCCTGGACGTTGTATGCGCTGGCTGCAAATCAGCAGGTTGAAGAGAAAATGCTGGGTGAAATTGACCGGGCCGGCATAGCTGCCACCGATCCTGCCGGGCTGCCCTATGTTCGCCTGGTTGTTCGGGAAAGCCTTCGGCTTTTTCCTCCGGCCTGGATTGTCGGCCGGGAACCGATTGTTGAAGATCGCCTGGCGGGATACACTATTCCACCGGGAACCAGCGTATTGATGCCCACGGTTTGTATTCAGCGAGATCCTGAGTTGTGGCCCGACCCGCTGGCCTTCAAACCGGAGCGGCATGAAGAAGAGCGGGTGAAGGACCTGCCCAAGTATGCGTATTTCCCATTCGGCGGCGGTCCGAGGATTTGCATCGGCATCAACTTTGCCTGGATGGAATTATATGTTTTGTTACCGGTGCTTCTGCGCGGTTTGCGCTACCGGCTGGTGAATAACCAAGTTCCGGGATTCGAGCATCTGATCACGCTGCATCCCCGCGGCGGGATGTTTCTGCGTCCGGAACAAAGATTATGATCGGTCAGGTTTTTCGCTCTCCAAAGCCGTCAGAGACCGTAGATATCGCGGTACTTGGTTTCGGCGTAATCCATGAAACAGCGAAAATTCAACGGCTCTCCGGTGATGCGCTGACAGAGCTCTTCGGATGAAAAACGGCGTCCGTGAGCGTGTACATTCTGCCTGAGCCATTGCAACAGACGATCGCTGTTGCCTTTGGACAAATCTTCTTCAAGACCAGGGAGGTCGCTCAGCGCCTTTTGGAAAAATTGAGCCGCATAAAAACTGCCGAGCGAATACGTTGGAAAATATCCGATGCTGCCGTGTGACCAGTGGATGTCCTGCAACACCCCGCGCTTGTCATCGGGTACGTCAAGGTTCAGGTATGTTTTGTAACGATCATTCCAGATTTCGCGAAGATCGCGCGCTTCAAGACTTCCTTCAATGAGACCCACCTCAATTTCAAAACGCACCATGATATGAAAATGGTAGGTCAGTTCATCGGATTCCGTGCGAATCAGCGAGGGTTGAACCCGATTGATGGCTCGGTAGAAATCGCGCAGGGAAACGGAGGAGAACGCTGCCGGAAAGCGTTGTTGCAGTTGTGGGAAGTGGGCTTTCCAAAAGGGCAGACCGCGCGCTACATTGTTTTCCCAAAGTCTGGACTGGCTTTCGTGAATACCGAGAGAAGCAGCTTCTCCGGCAGGCATGCCGTATTCTGAAAGTGGAAGTCCCTGTTCGTAAAGTGCATGTCCTCCCTCGTGGATGCAGCTCCAGAACATGTCGCGGAAATTGGATTCGTCAACCCGGGTGGTAACGCGGACGTCCAGCGAACCGAAGGAGGTGGTGAACGGATGAGCGGAGATATCCTGGCGGCCGGCTTCAAAATCGTAACCTATGTTACGTAAAATATCAAGCCCGTATTGCCATTGTGCGCGGTGATCGAAATGACCGTGTAAAAACTTATCGTTGACCTGGGGAGAAGCGGCAATTTGCCGGACAAATTCAACCAACTGCCCGCGGACGCCACTGAACAATTCGCGGAGATGTGCTGTTCTTGCGCCTTTTTCATAAGCATCCATCAGCGCATCGTAAGGGTGCTCTTCATAACCGAGCAGCGCCGCTTCTTCTTTTTTAATGGCCACCATGCGTTCAAGCGAATCGCGGAACAGGTTGAAATTGTTTGCTTCACGCGCTTTTCGCCACTGCACGAAAGCTTCGGAACGAGCCGTGCTCAGCCGTTCAACAAATTCTCTGGAATAGCGTTTTGCCTTGTTGTAATCGCGCAAGCTTTCGCGGATGTTTGCCTCCTGAACAGGATCAAGGTCAGCGCTTTGATCAAGTTCTCCCAGTAAGTCTCCGAGTTCCGGTGAGGAAAAAAGATCATGCGAGAGTCCGGACAGCGTAGCCAATTGGCGGCTGCGCAGCGGTGCTGATTTGGATGGCATATAAACTTCCTGATCCCAACCGAGCAGTGCTGCCGCATTGTTGAGGTCGGCGATTTCAGAGAGTTTAAGCCGCAGTTTTTCGTAAGAAGGAGCCATTCGCAGATCGGTGGTTGAATACGCACTATCGGAAACCGGGGCAAACTGCCCGGCAGACCGTTAAGGGAGCGTAAAAGTAACGGAATTAGGGGTGAGGAGTGGTTCGGGGTCCCATCCGCGACGCTTTCGGGC
>JANNSM010000304.1:0-5555 GCA_031402635.1 Bacteroidota bacterium
GTGGCACAGGCTCGTCAATGCCGGATGCCAGCGCGGATAAAAATGCTTCCCGGCTGATGTTTCTGGCCCCGAGACTCTCCAGATGCGGGTTGCTCATCTGGCAATCCATCAGCCGAAATCCGTTGGCCCGCAAATGTCCGACCAACGTGATCAGTGCTGCTTTGGATGCATCCGGAACAACGCTGAACATTGATTCGCCAAAAAATATTGAACCGATGGACACGCCGTAAATTCCACCAACCAGTTGAGTCCCCTGCCAGGCTTCAACGCTATGGACCACTCCGGTGCGGTGAAGATCTTCATAGGCTCCGATCATTTCCGGAGTTATCCAGGTGCCGTCCTGACCGGCTCGGAAAACTCTGCCGCATTGCCGGATTACCTCGCTGAACGCGGCATTCAACGTCAGGCGAAAGCGCTCCTGACGACGAATTTTTTGCATGCTCCGGGAAATGTGCAATTCGACCGGAAACAAAACACAGCGTGGATTGGGTGACCACCACAAGATTGGTTCTCCCTGACTGTACCATGGGAAAATTCCGGACCGGTAAGCTAGCAAAAGGCGATTGCGGGAGAGATCTCCGCCAACGGCCAACAATCCGTCATCTTCTGCCTGGGAAACAGGAGGGAAAACCGGCTGGTTATTGAGCCGGAAAATTGGCATAGGATATTAAACGCGAAAGGTAACCGGGAGCGCCCGGCAGATCACTCAAAATTCACTTGCAGATCATTCCAGGGTGGCATTGATGCCCCGGTCAACAAGCCCGCGCCGCATGGGGTTGAGTTCGCGCACCACTCCTTGTTTCACGGCATATTTACCGTGGTAATGGATGATATAAGCACACTGTTCGGCTTGCTCCATGGTATGGCTGCAAATCTTGATCAGCGATTCTATCACCCAATCAAAGGTGTTGAAATCATCGTTGTGTACAACAAGACGGACCCCGGAATCATCCAGAATGTCAACGTCGGATTTCAGCTCTTCGAGGATGCCAGGATTTTCCTGCATCGGAAATTGTTTTGAGAAATTCAGGAAAAAGGTAATGTAACAGTTAAAGTTAGCCAAATCAGACGAATTCCAAAGGCTGGACTAACCGTTTCCTATATTTTGTAATCCATTAATTTTGGGGCATGAATTCCACAATATCAGCTAATCTTTCAACGACAACACTTAGCCCCGATCGACAAAAAGCTGTTCAGAAGCACATAGGCCTGATGACCAATTCGCTGAAATTTCAGGCTTACCTGATTGGCCGCCTCCCAATAGCCTGGATAGCGG
Source organism: Bacteroidota bacterium (assembly GCA_031402635.1). Lineage (GTDB taxonomy): Bacteria > Bacteroidota > Bacteroidia > Chitinophagales > BACL12 > WGOA01. Next base: position 1,277 of record JANNSM010000304.1, read on the forward strand.
GAATGAGGCTCAAAACCCTGGACCAGGATCGCTGCTCCACAACGATGCCCTATCGCTGGTTGTCCCAGAACCCTTTTCAGTCCATCTATTTTGCCACACAGGCCATGGCTGCGGAATTGAGCTCCGGTGCGCTGGGCCTTTTGGCTATTGCCGGCTGCAAGCCCGGAGTAGCCTTATTAATCGTTGGCATGGAAGCTGTTTATACCAAAAAAGCAACCGCTAAAGTCACGTTCACCTGTTCACAAGGCAGTGTTCTTTTTGAGGCGGTGGAACGGGCGTTGTCCAGTGGAGAAGGACAAACAGCTACGGTAGAGACCATAGGTCGTCTCGCCGACGGCACGGAAGTGAGCCGTTTCCGTTTTACCTGGTCGTTTAAACAGCGAAAAGGATGATTCGTTTCAGATTGCTTTTTCCATTGACAATCTGCCTGCTGTTTGCCGTTCTTTTTGGAACGACTTGTAAACCTTCTGCGGAGAAAGTAAACGAAACGGTCAGCGAACCGGTTGCCGAAGAGCTCAGCCCGGAATCGGAGCAATCCGTGAACAGCCTGAATGCACAATGCCTGGTCATGCGAACGCTGAGTATGGGGGAAGGGAAACCCCGGTATTACCTGCTAAACATCTGCCCGCAGGATGTTACCGATCACCATGTTTCCATCAATATCGCCCCTCCGGGCGAGCCGTCAGTGACCACGTATTTTGATACGATCATATCTTTTTCTACGGAGGCTATCGCCCGTGCTTATGCCGCAGACCACGGAGTCTATGATTTGTATTTCGAGTGATGTAGAGCGAGTCGCGGTCAGGATCGCACGATTAAACCTGTAAAATTTTACCGATAAAAAAAGGGCAGCCCAGTGGGCCGCCCTCTGTTTTACTAATCTGTTTAACTAATCTGTTGAACTAAGCTGTTGAACTAAAGTAAACGCAGCCGTTTTTTTCCGAGTCAGCCTTACAACTTTTTCCCGGGGATAAGCCGGTTAATGGCTTAGTTGTTCTCAGGATCAGTTCGGAATGATCAGTTCGGAAGGATTAGGTCAGAAGAATTAGTGCGGAAGGATTACTCGGAAGGAGTAGTCCTAAAAAAATGCGAAATCAGACAAACTCGGCCAGTTCTTTGCCGGCTTTGAATTTCACAATCTTCTTTGCCTTGATCTTGATGGTTTCACCGGTTTGCGGGTTTCTGCCTGTGCGGGCAGCGCGCTTGGTGATGGAGAATGTTCCAAAGCCGACCAAGGTCACTTTGTCGCCTTTCTTCAGGGTCTTGCGGATGGAGGTCAGCAGGCTGTTGAGGGCTTCCGTAGCTTGGGTCTTGGTTACCCCTGAATCGGTTGCCATTTGTTCGATCAAATCACCTTTGTTCATGATTGGTTTTTTTTCGTTTGTGAATCGAGCGCAATCATCGCTCAAGGCCCTAAACTACAGGGTTTCCGACATCCAAAGCCCTTGCGAAACCCCGGAACCCCAGTAAATACAGGCACTTATGCACATTTAGTTTTTTTTACATTTATTACACGTTGTTTATCTATGTACTAAGAACCCGGTTATAATTTTTGCAGGTTGAAAAAAGAACCTGATCAATTTTGCGCAAACCCTTGCAGGACGTGGTTTTCAGCCGATTTTATCAAAGGAGCGAGCCCTCATACCCCTATTTTTTAAGGGTTACAGCCCCAAGAAGGCAACCAAGCCCGCTTCCGGACGTATATTTCCGGAAGATGAAACGCTTTTTTTTCTGTGCATTTTTAGGGCTAATCCTCCTCTCCACCGGATGCCAACGCTCAACTTGTCCGGCATATGACGGACTCTCTTCGGAGATGTCAGGACAACCCCAGGCAAAAACCAAAGCCCCAAAAACCCAATCGGGTTTATACGGTGGCAAAGGCGGTCCCCGGTAAAGCGTTATTAAAAACCCCGGCCATCAACTGATCCGGCTCCAGTCTCCTTTCAACTTCTTCTCCCGAACCAGGTGATTGGCAAGCGCCGCATGAATAGGCAACCGCAGTTGAGAGTCATGTGCGGAAATAGAAAGAGCCGCTTCTCTTGCTTCCTCCAGAATGTCGCGGTCATGAACCAGATCGGCAATCTTGAGTCCCTCCAGACCGCTTTGGCGAGTACCGGCTAAATCGCCGGGTCCCCGCAACCGCATGTCCACTTCCGAGATCACAAATCCATTCGTGGTTTCGCACATGGTTCGAATGCGGATTCGCGCATCATTGGAAAGTTTATCTCCGGTCATCAGGACGCAAAACGACTGATCAGCGCCTCTTCCTACCCGACCGCGCAACTGGTGCAACTGAGCCAGGCCAAAACGCTCCGCACTTTCGATGACCATCACCGATGCATTGGGCACATTGACACCCACTTCGATGACGGTAGTAGCTACCATAATTTTTGTTTCGCCCGAAACAAACCGGCGCATTTCAAAATCCTTGTCCGCAGGCTTCTGGCGGCCGTGAACAATGCTGACCGGGTACTCGGGAAATGCACGCACCACACTTTCAAAGCCGTCCATGAGATCCTTGTAATCCATGGTTTCTGATTCTTCAATCAGCGGATAGACAATATAGGCCTGCCGGCCCTCCTGGATTTGCTTTTTCAAAAAACCAAAAACCGCGAGTCGCTCCGCGTCTTTGCGGTGAACGGTTTGAATAGGCTTGCGGCCCGGAGGAAGCTCATCAATGACGGAAGTATCCAGGTCGCCATAAAGGGTCATGGCCAGTGTTCGGGGAATGGGTGTTGCCGTCATGACCAGCACGTGAGGCGGCTGATCATTCTTGGACCACAAGCGGGCGCGCTGTGCCACCCCGAACCGGTGTTGTTCATCAATCACCACCAGTCCAAGATTTTTGAAAACAACATTATCCTCGATCAGAGCATGGGTTCCGATCAGCACATGAACATAGCCCAATTGCAGCGCAGTCAGCAGGTCCTTGCGCGGCTTTCCCTTGACGGAACCGGTGAGCAATGCGGGGAGAACACCCAGTCCATCCAGAAGTTCCGTTATGGAAAGCATATGCTGCTGAGCCAGAATTTCAGTTGGCGCCATGATCGCTGCCTGAAAACCGTTGTCAACTGCCATGAGCATAGCCATCAGCGCAACAATGGTCTTTCCGCTCCCGACGTCACCCTGCAAAAGGCGGTTCATCTGAATTCCCCTGCGCGTGTCTTTGCGGATTTCCCGGAGTACGCGCTTCTGGGCTCCGGTCAGTTCGAACCCGAGTTTTTCGTGGTAGAAGCGCTCAAAGACACCGTCAATTTTGTCGAAAACATAACCCTGAACACGCTGTTCGTTGGCCACTTTATTGAGCAACAAGCCAAGCTGAATGAGCAGAAACTCTTCGAATTTCAAACGGCGGCGGGCAGCCTGCAGGGAATGATCATCCGTTGGAAAATGGATGTCCCGCAGCGCCCGTTCCCTGCCGATCAGCCGGTACTTCTGCCGCAATTCGCCCGGAAGGATTTCTGCCAGATCTGATGGGATCAGTTCTTCAAGCAATTGCTGAACCAGGCGCTCAATGCCTTTGCTGTCCAATCCCCTTGCTTTGAGTTTTTCCGTTGAAGGATAGACCGGCTGAAACCGCATGGCCTGCGAAGGCTGCCCTTCGCCCAATTCCATTTCCGGATGAGGCAGCGAAAACTTGCCGCGATAAAAATTGGGCTTTCCAAAAACGGTATAGGTCGCTTCCTTTTTCAGATACCGGTCCATGTAGGTTGCCCCTTTGAACCAGACCAGTTCTACCGTGCCGGTCTCGTCCTGCAACTGGGCGACCATGCGTTTTTGGCGCGGCGGGCCAGTCAGTGCGTATCCTTTCAGCTTTCCGCGCAATTGAATAGACGGCATATCCGGTTGCAAATCGCGCACCTGCTGAATGAGCGTTCGGTCAACATAGCGAAACGGCATCAAAAAAAGCAAGTCGCCGAAGCGGTGAAGCCCCAGTTCGGCGGCCAGCAATTCAGCTTTTGCCGGGCCAACGCCTTTGAGATAAAGAAGCGGAGTGTTGAGTTTGTCCACTGGGGAATGGGAGATGCCGACACCCGCATTTTTTCGGAAGTTGGCGGAATCCCGGTTTCAAAATTAAACGGGCGGTGGTTAACCCTGCACAAAACAGCGATGGCTTTACGGGGAATGACCGCTCGCGGCGAATTGGCAATTTTCTCAGGCTCAGGAATGAGCGGTATCAAAGCGGTCCCAATCCTTCCAGACCGGTTCGTACCCGGCAGCGCGAATCACGGCGGCAACTTCAGCGGGAGAGCGATCATCACTGATCTCAAATTGTTCA
>JANNSM010000305.1:0-9771 GCA_031402635.1 Bacteroidota bacterium
CTTAATAAACAGCCCTGTCACAAGTCTATTAAACGAGGATCATTGATAGGTTATGTCTGGTTTTGGTTCATCTCGTTGCTACAGACGAAAAATGGGTACCAGGAATTCTATCAATCGGGAAATCGCATTGTCTGAGGGAAATCTTTCAATTGTCTTTTCTATCTTGTAAAGCTGAAAGTGTAAATTTTACACTTTCATTTAAATGCGCCACCGAACCTGACCCTTGGTCACAGGCAGGCTTCCTCAAAACCCGATTTTTAAACCTCGATTTTTATGAACAGGCTACTTTTCTCAGCGGCCCTGCTGATCATCTCCGTTCAACTCCGTGCCCAGATTGTCTGGACCGACCCCCTGTTACCCACCCAAAGTTCAACGGTAACGGTTTACTATGATGCCACCCAGGGAAATGCTGCTCTGGCCGGAACTTCGGGTACCATTTACGCTCATACTGGAGTGGTTACCGACAAGTCAACCGGTCCAAGTGACTGGAAGTTTGTCCAGGGTGTCTGGGGAACTGCGGATCCGGAAGTCGCGATGATAAATCTGGGCGGCGACCTGCACAAAATCACCTACAACATCAATACCTTTTACGGGGTGCCGGCAACAGACACCGTGCTGCAGATGGCTTTTGTTTTCCGGGATGCTTCCGGCGCTACCGTGGGCCGGGACTTTGATGGCGGGGACATTTACACGCCTGTTTTCAGAAATGTGTTGAGTGTAACCATTGTAGAACCCGGCAGTGATCTGACCATCCTTGAACCCGGCGAAGATCTGGATGTACGGGTGGCAGGGCTGCTTGCGGATTCTCTTTTCCTTTACGATAATGACGTACTCGTCCAGACAACCGACCTGCTCGATTTTTCGACAACGATCAGCCCTTCCTCAACCGGTCTGCACGAATTGCGCGCCGTTGCGAAAGGCGGCACAGAAACGGTGGAGCAAACCAAGAACTACTTCGTCAGACCCCCGGTCAATATCGCAGCCGTGCCCGCCGGACTTGAACACGGACTGAACATCATCAACGACAATACGGTAACGATGGTGCTTTTTGCACCCGAGAAGGAATACGTCTTTCTGCTGGCTGACTGGAACGGTTTTCTTCCCGGAACGGAGGGGTACATGAACCTCGATCCTGATGGCGAAACCTGGTGGGTCACCTCTACCGGCCTTGACTCCGACGACTGGCATACTTACCAATACCTGATTGATGGCTCTATTCAAGTGGCTGACTACATGTCAGAACTTGTTCTGGACCCCTCCAACGATGGCGGAGTTTCCGCAGAGACCTTTCCGGACAAACCAGCTTATCCCGACGGTGGAAGCGGCTATGTTTCTGCTTTCCGCATTGTAGAAGAGCCCTACAACTGGACAGTGACCGATTTTGCAAAACCGGCCATAGAAGACCTTATTGTTTATGAACTCCATATCCGCGACTTCCTGAACCAGCGCAATTACCAGACTGTGCTGGATACGCTGCCCTACCTGCAGCGCCTCGGCATCAACGCTATCGAGTTCATGCCCCTCGGCGAATTTGAAGGCAACGAAAGCTGGGGATACAACCCCGCCTTCCATGGCGCACTGGACAAATACTACGGAACAAAAAATGCGTTGAAAGAACTCATTGACACCTGCCACGCCCGTGGCATTGCCGTAATTCTGGATATGGTTCTCAACCACGCTTTCGGCCAAAGCCCGATGGTCCGCATGTATTTTGACGGAGACAGACCCGCTGCCAACAGTCCATGGGTAAACCCTGTCGCCAAACACGATTTCAACGTGGGTTACGATTTCAACCATGAAAGCCTGGCAACGAAAAAGTACACCAAAGACATTTTCCAACGCTGGACCGAGGAGTATAAATTCGATGGCTATCGAATGGACCTTTCCAAAGGTTTTACTCAGGTCAATACCCTGGGAAATGTCAGCGCCTGGGGTGCATATGATGCCAGCCGTGTCGCCATCTGGAAAGATTATGCCAACTACCTGTGGTCAATTGATCCGGATGCCTACCTGATCCTTGAACATTTTGCCGACAATTCCGAAGAAACGGAACTGGCCAATTACGGGCTGATGTTCTGGGGCAATTTGAATGGCAGTTACCGCAACCTGGCCAAGGGAAGCGGATCGTCCAATATCAGTTGGGGTGTTTACACCTCCAGAGGTTGGAATGATCCACACGTCCTCACCTACATGGAAAGCCATGACGAGCAGCGGATGATGTACTCCAACCTGACCGAAGGCAACACCACCGAAGCGCCGGAATACAATATTCGCGAACTGACAACGGGACTTTTCCGCTGCGAGTTAGCCGCAGCCGTATTCATTCCCATTCCCGGACCTAAAATGATCTGGCAGTTCGGAGAACTGGGCTACGATGTCAGCATTGATTTCAACGGCCGCACCGGCAATAAACCCGTCCGCTGGAATTATTACAACGAAGGACCACGCAAACGGCTGTTCCAGGTTTACAGCGCGCTGATCAACTTGCGACGAACCTACCCGGACGTGTTTAGCACCACCGATTTCACGGCCTCCGTTTCCGGTATTGTCAAGGTCATTAAACTCAACCATCCGGACATGAACGTTGTGGTTTTAGGCAATTCTGCCGTTATTGACCGCGAAACCATTCCAACCTTCCAGAACACCGGTTATTGGTACGAATATTTTAGTGGTGACTCCCTGAATGTAACAGACGTTGGTGTTTCCCTGCCCCTTGAGCCAGGTGAATACCGATTGTACACTGATGTCAGGCTTACAACTCCGGAAATCATCGCCGGTGTGAATGAAGTGCCCGGACCGCTGGGATGGACTGAAGTTTACCCCAATCCAGCAGGAGCCGGCCAGCAAATTGCGGTCATGTTTGAACTCGGAAGCAGCGCCGATGTTACGGCGCGTTTCACGGACCTGAATGGCCGGTTAGTTTCTGTTAAACAGATCGGCCAATTGAATGCAGGCCAACGGGGCCAGACTCTGACTGTACCTTCCACCCCTGGAATTTACTTCCTGGAACTGGAGGCAGGCGGGGAACGCACCGTAACCCGGATTGTGGTTCAGTAATTTTTGCGGTGCATCGGAGTTCGTTCGCCGCTGCGCCCTTCCCGTTTAAAAATGCAGAACGGTCGCTCCTTTGGAACGGCCGTTCTGCATTTACGGAAGTCTTACTGAACGACCAGGCGAACCGTCAACATTTGCTGATTACAGGTTCCACTCAGCAGGTAAACACCCGGCGGAATGCCGGTCAGGTCAAGCCAGCGATCTCCGGTCGTGGAAAAACTGCGCCATATCCGTCCTTCCATTCCCTGGATAATCCACGATGTACACGCCGTCGGTCCGAGGTAAACCCGGTCGCGGGCCGGATTCGGAAATACCTGAACTCCCGATGATTCCACAGTGTTGATTGAGGTCAATACATTGGACCATCCGGGTGTCGGGACACTGAGTTCCTGAAATTCTCCGGCATCCGGAAACAACCCGGAAGATAAGTTGCCCGCCTGAATTCCGTATTGCAACACATGAACGGGGTAAAGCTGTTCCTCTTCGGAAGAATAAATACCGATACTTCCTCCCGAAGCATTCAACCGAAAGTTGGTGTGATTGGGTCCGTCTTCTTCGTCATCATCTGCCCAAAACCACGCAAATCCGCCAGCCGGCAAGGTTAAATCCGGCATTCGCCAGCGGGACGGAAGTTCAGGATTGTCGCTGAGGTATTTATTGCCCAGATAGACGGGTTCAGCACCGGCATTGAAGATCTCCAGCCAGTCGGCAAACTCCCCGTTTTCATCGGACATATAACCGGCGTTGTCGGCCATGAATTCATTGATGAACAGCGGAATGGCAGGCAGATCAATTTGCCAGGAAACCGGATCACACGGCCGTTTTGTTGCCCTGCCGTCGGCACCATAGGCATGAATCCGGAAAGACCAGTCTACCGCTATGTCAATCGCGTCGAGGGAAGCACCAAAAATCCCATCGCCTGGATCCCGGTCACCGCTAGCCCCATCATCGGCCATCATCACCGAATCCTGTGTTCCATCCAGAGAATACACCAGCCATACCTGCGGCGAAGGACCGTCGTCTTCGGCAAAAACAGTTACGTGAGGAACCTGATTCAAAACCGGGTAATTATGGCGGAGATGATTAAGAACCGGAGCCATATCGTAGGCTTCGAGTTGACCCAATGCGTTGGAAATCCGCGTGCTGACATAGGGCTTAAGACCATACTCCACGTGGCCACCCAGTGCCATCGTGTAGGAATCGTGAAAGTCCTCGATAGAAAATCCATGATCCAACGGACGGTAGGGATCTTCCTCGGCGGCTGTATTGATGAGCGTCTTCAATTCATCAATTCGCGCAAAGTATTCCGGTTCCGCCATTACCTGGATGGAGAGCCGGTTGATGTACCAGCTATATCGCGCCCGGTATTCCGGATTGTCCAATAGCCTTTCAAACAGGGGCCGGTATTCACTGGAATTTTGCCAGGTATAGATGTTTCTGGTCCCCCAGTCGCGGCCAATCCAATCTATTCCATAGGTATTGTCCGTATCATAAATCATGTATTCAATCCGGTCTGAAACGGGGTTGTGAAAAAGATATAAATTGTTCTTGTTGTAAATATACCCGTCCCAGTTTCCGATCATCACGTCAATTGCCGCCTGTCTGAGATAATCATCAACGTTGAACACGTCTTCAAGCGCGCAGGCCAGGTCCGCAGACGGGGTATTGTTAAGCACGTCAACAAATTCCACCAGATCCAGATAGGGCGCGCGGTCACCGCCGTGCGTCCATTCGCAGTAATCGTAGGAGGTCGGATTGCTTCCCTGCCAAACCAGGTCCACGGGATAGGTGCATTTGTACAAATTGCCCTGATCGCTCCCAAAATGCCATTGCGCAAATTGCTCATCAATGTGTTCTACATTGATATAAAGCCCGTAAAAATCTTCGTTGATGTAAACCCGGCAATGGTTTGCTCGCGTTCCCTCCGTACCCATATCCGGGATTAGGTCACTGGCCAGTTTGGCCCGGATCACGGAAGGGTCATTGGCCTGGCCGTTGAGGTTCATTTTTTCGAGCCCATTCCATTTTCTGCCCGCCTCAAACGTGTTGAACGAGACTTTGAAATTCTTTTTGGCCGCCCCCCGAGAAAAGTTGCCACGGCACCGGAAACCGATGTTCCCCACACTGTCGCGGTACCCCCCCCGGGTGAACACAAACTGCGCCCGGTAGTAACCATCGCTGAACGGGTCGTCATAAAGCGCATCCAGTGAATCCGGGTCCAGGTAAAAATCAATCCGGGGAAGGGCGGCATCGTCAAAGACGATTCCCGGTGCGGGAGCCAGGCCCTGCCCGCTTCCGGAATACGGAAAAAGCATGGGGAATAGCGCAAGCAATAGCCCGAGGCAAACGTTTTTCAGACTTAAAAACATCCGGAAATTCAAAAGAAAAAGCAGGAGGAGTTCAACGGAAATTCAAGCAAGCCGCAGCGGTCCTTCACCCGGATTGTCCGTTCAAAAAAAAGCGGTGATCTGTCACCAGGTTCAATGCCTGGCGGACAAAACAAAACTTCGGAGCACTCTATGGCGGCCAAAACTCAACTCGACCAGGTAAAGGCCATCCGGCCAGGTTGCCGGCACATCGAGCACCGTCATTCCCGATGTGGAAGTTACGGTTTGTTGTCCGTACTGACGCCCATCCATTCCGGTAATGCGGAGAATTCCCTCCGATGGCGATAACCCGTTCTGGTCCCAGGAAATGGCCAGTGGTCCATTGGAGGGATTCGGAGAAATTGACAGCGAAAAAGGCGTTGACGCCAGCATGGATTCCTCACCAATTGACGAGGCAGAAGTATCGGTGAGGGGAATCAGTTCATCGGTGAGGTCACCTTGCACCCAGACGCCGAACGACCTCGCAGGAACTTCAAAATACCCCTGGCTGGAGCCGTTTACAATCGTGTAAGGGTTGGGAGAAACAGCGAAAATATCGGTCAGGGTATCTCCAACCGGCACAAAACCCGTATTGAGCGTGTGGTCAACGCGCAGCGTTTCGCCGGCAAAATTGATCACTACCACCACGCTGCGTCCCGAAGGCCCGGCGCTAAGTTGGTAGATCAGCGATGTATTGGCATACCCACCGAGATAGTTTCCGGAGTAAAAACTGCTGAAGCGGTTCAGGTAATCCACCACGGTTGATCCGGCAATATACTTGCGATGCACGTCCATTAATCCGTTGATGCGAAACTGCTGTTCGCCGGCGAGGTAGTAATCCGGGTAAAAAACACAGGGTAATCCCACGCGGTTGTTAGTCAGGATGTAAGCATAAGCCAGGTCCGGATCGTTGACCACTTCCTGTCCGGGATATCGGAAATCGTGATTGTTGACGAACGTGACCGCATCAAATCCGCTGCTTCCAACCGCGTCAACCATTCCGGACTGGAACACATTGCGGGCATCGTATCCGAAGGCATCACAAGCCTGCTTTAAGGCTTCCCGAAGGGCAAAGTCAAATGCACGGATTTGAATGGCGGCCCGGGTGTCTGCATCCATGCCGCTATTGGCCTGATCCACCCACGATTTCAGGGTGCCGGGGTTGCCGTCAAAAAATTCTCCGACGACCATGATCGGGTCTTTCCCTTCATCGTGCATCTGGTTCATCACCAAGCCGGTAAACCAGTTGGGGAAATGCTTGACCGCATCAAGCCGGTATCCGCGGATATCCACTTCATCCCATAACCAGGAAGTCCAGTCCTTGAGCTCATCCTGGACCGAAGGAACAGTCTGGTCCAGATCGTTGAAAAACCAGAGCGCATCCCAGTCGCCGGCCAGTTGTGTTGGGTTGCCATTGGGCCGGAAAGACAGGTAATCCATCTCTCCCATACCCGAAGCTACATCAGAGAAATCGGTATAGGTTTGGTAGCGAAGCTGGCTTTGCACATCGGATGCTGCCGCGCCATTCCACAATCCGTAGATGTAGTGGTCCGAATAATCGCCGAGCCCGCCGGCGTTGTTGAACATCTGGATCCAGAGCGTATCGCCGGCAGGATCAAAATCAGCAGCGTCCAGCGTCAGCGCAAATTCGTCCGTCTTGCAGGCATCGCCATCGGTAGAGGCGCTCATCCTTCGACCTAGTTCCGCAACATCAAATCCCTCCCCGCAATCCGATCCGCCATGAGCTGCGGATTCGGTTAAGGCGGCCGTTCCGTAATTGGGGTTTACTTCGTTAGTCCAGGTCATCAGCGTGTAGTACTTGCCAAAGAAATTCGGGTGCTCTGAAGCCGAACGAATTTTTAGGTAGTACGTTCCTGCTCCATTGCCTGAAGCCCCGCCCAGTGGCAGGTAACAACGCCAGCGATCCGAAGGCATCGGTTGGTCACCGGACACGACTTTGGTGTAATTCATGTTCTCAATCCAGCCTTCTACAGCGCCGTTGTCTTCGGCCTTTCCGCCATCGCGGTGATTCCAGATCATGTCTGCAATCAGTTTGATCCCGGCGCTGTTGAAAGCGCTTACTGCGCTGTTCAGGTTGGTCCGGCTACCCCACCGCGCATTTCCATATTGGCCCAGATCATAGTAATCGCGTACATCATAGCCTACGCTGAAACCGCCTCCGGAACCCTTGCTCAGCGGCGGAAGCCATACCTGGGTAAAACCCGCATCGCTCAGCTCTTCGGCTTTGCCAGCCAAATGACTCATGAACGGCTGGCCGCTTACCGTGGTGGGAAAATCCCAATACCAAGCCTGCATCATGACCTCCTGAGCCTGCGTGGATCCGGAAAATGCAGCCAATACTGCGAGTCCCTTGGCAAGTGTGGAGAAAACTTTTTGCATTGCGTCGGATTTTTGTTTCCTATGTTTCGCAAAGTTTCTCCCGGATTCGTCCATTTCGGAAACTTTGTTGTCTTACAAAGCTAAGGAAGGCTTAGTGTTATCTTTACACTTTGATAAAAGGAATCATACCTTCGAACTACCGCATGAACGCCCCGGTTTTACACTCAGGCCCGGTTGAACATACTACCCCCCGTTTCTTGCGCAACGGAAGGTTTAAGCTCATGCTCCGTTTGACACGGTGCCTTAGGGTTTTATTTCCTTTTATTGCGATGCTTTTTGCATTTTTTCTGCAATCAAAAGGTACGGCGATCAGGGCACAACTGGCGCCCGGTTCCCGGCTGTTCATAGACAGTTTGCCACTTTGCGGACCGGCACCTCAACCCTACCGGAGAATCCGGGTCTGGGTCCCTTTGGGTTATGACGAAGACACTGCGCAATGGCCCGTTCTTTACTTGCTAGACGGACAGAATCTTTTTGAGAATGCCAGCAGTTACTCCGGTGAATGGCAAGTGGACGAAAGGCTTTCTGAATTAAAAAAAGCGGGCCGGCCAGTTCCGCTGGTGGTTGGGGTGGATAACGGAGGAATGGATCGCATTGCGGAATACACCTTGTTTCCGCATCCAAAATATGGCGGGGGAAAAGCAGCCGAACACCTTTGTTTTCTAACGGAGTCAGTCTTGCCTTATGTAGAAAAACACTACCGCGTCAACAAGCGCCCTGGTCTGACCGGGATTGGCGGCGCATCGCTCGGCGGGAACATGGCTTTGTACGCGCTGTTGGAAAAACCGGAGCGGTTTGGATTTGCGCTGTTGCTCAGCCCGGTGATCGGAATAACCGAACAAGACTTTGATTACCTGCACAACCAGCCCTTGCCAAATGATAGAATGTGTTATGCCCGGATGGGAACTGCAGAGGGAGACGACGATCGTCGGGAAGTGGTAGCCGTTGGTGAAGCGAGACTCAACCGTTTCGCCCTCGATTTTTTAGAAGGCTACAACATTTTAAAGAGACGCGGCTGGCCCGCAAACAACATCAACTGGGCGCTGGAGACGGAAGGGATACACAGCGAACAGTGGTGGAGCCAGGTCTTTCCCGCCGGCATCCGGTGGTGGCTCGAAAATGAAAAATGATATGCCACGGTTTGCACAACCGGGCTAAAAAACCGATTATGATTTATTGCAATAAATGCTTTTTCGCATCGGCGCTTTTCCTGGTTATCGTCTTATCGGGCTGCGGCAAAACTCCGCCCGACCCTGTGCTGGAGTATCCTGAAGAAGCCCTGCTCCACAGCCCGGTCTGGCCGGTGAGGACTGGAGAAGGCACCGGAACGGTAGTGTTGGCCGATTGGTTTGGCGAAGGCTTTTTGCCGGATTCGGTAAGTTATCCTGCGGGTGCTTCCGGCAAAATCAGCGACGGAATAATTGGGCTTACGCTCAGCGATAAACTTGCCCCAGTTTCGAAACTCCGGATATGGAAGGGCGGATTCGCATACACCCTGCCGATCTTTCGCTCCGCAAAAATTGCCATGAACGTGCGCTACCCGGTTTCCGGGAGCGAAAATGGTCCGGTGCAAATAGCCGGCGGGTTCAATGACTGGAATCCCGCAGCTTCTTTTATGACCCGGGAAGGCGATTCGTGGTCTACCACCCTTCGCCTTGAGCCAGGTCGCTATCCGTATCAACTGGTGGTAGAGGGCCAGTGGATGCTGGACCCGGCCAACCCTGATTCGATGGATAACAATGTCGGCGGTTTCAATTCCATGCTCACGGTTGAAAAACCCGCCGGTTTGCCCTTTCTGCGCCCACTTCGGACCGATGCAGAGCAACTGATCATTGGCCTGGAAGGAAATGCCGAAGACTGGTTAGTCCTTTGGGAATACGCGGAACTCGATTCCACTTTTGTCTCCAAACAAGAAAACGAATTGCGTATCCGCCTTCCCCGGCAAGCCACG
>JANNSM010000306.1:0-3161 GCA_031402635.1 Bacteroidota bacterium
GGTAACCGTGTTAGTGCCTGTGCGGCCGCGATGGCCGTAGTAGATTCCTCCTCCGGCATAATCACTGCCACCGTAGTATCCATTGCCAAAACCGGGATTCCCACAACCGGGGTATCCGTAACCATATCCGAAGCCATATCCATAACCGTAGCCATAGTAGGGATTCCAACCCCAGGGACTGCCCCATGGATTACCCCAGGGACTGCCCCAGCCATTACCGTATCCAAAGCCTCCATTCCAACCCCATGAATTCCAACCCATACCGTAACCAATACCGATGGTGATTCCCGGGCTGTACCAGGGGTTGTAAAAGAAAGGATCCCAGGGATCATAAAATGGGCTGTAGTAGCTCATACCGAATACCGGGGTGTACAAACGACGGGCTCTGCTGGAGTAGTAGTAATCATCGTCGTTGTAGTAATTGTCGTCGTAGTAGTTGTTGTTGTTATAAGTATCTCCGCTGGCATCCGTGCGCTGCTCGGTGGAACAGGGTTCCTGTTCCTGAACGGGCTCAATGCGCTCGCTGCCGAGATACGAGCTGTTGCTATTCTGGTCATACCAGGAGTACTGATCGGTATTGACTGACGGGGAGGACTGGCGGGAAGTGGAAGCCGAAGGGGCCGCTTCACCATAGGGAGCGTAATCGCCGGCATCACTCAGGGCGGTGCCTTTAGCTGACGGGGTATAATAAACGTCATCCGTGATGGTTCTCTGGGAGATTCCGGAACGACCACAGGAAGTCAAAAGAAGTACGCCCGATGCGAGGAGGATTGCCAGGGATTTCATATTACTTTCATTTTCAGTCAGGTTCAGTCAGGAGGGCCAACGGGATTAATTACCTTTGGCCCCTGACTTCGGGCAACACAATTCAAATACTATACCAATTTACGCTGTATTTACCTTATGGGCCAAAGTATGACCACCCGGGGCGAAGATTACGCCCAATGGTACAATGATCTGGTGCTTAAAAGTGGCATGGCCGAATATGCGGCCGTTCGTGGATGCATGGTCATTAAACCTTATGGCTATGCCATTTGGGAGGCTATGAAAGACGTGCTGGATAAACGCTTTAAGGAAACGGGCCACCAGAACGCCGCTTTCCCGCTGTTAATCCCCAAGAGCTTTTTCAGCAAAGAGGCCGCACACGTCGAAGGTTTTGCCAAGGAATGTGCCGTGGTAACCCATTACCGGTTAAAAGTGGATCCCGCAAACGGCGAAATTGTCGTGGATCCGGAAGCCCGTCTGGAAGAGGAACTGATCATTCGACCTACTTCGGAAACCCTGATGTGGAATGCCTACAAAGGCTGGATACAGAGTTACCGGGACCTGCCCCTGCTCATCAATCAATGGGCCAATGTCATGCGCTGGGAAATGCGCACGCGGCTTTTTTTGCGGACCTCCGAATTCTATTGGCAGGAAGGGCATACCGCCCACGCCACAGAATCCGAAGCTGTGGAAGAATCACTGAAGATGCTGGATGTTTATGCCGAATTTATGGAAGGCACGCTGGCCATTCCGGTAATCAAAGGCACCAAAACAGAGTCGGAGCGGTTTGCCGGTGCCGTGGATACCTACACGGTTGAAGCGCTAATGCAGGATGGCAAAGCCCTGCAAATGGGAACCTCCCATTTTTTAGGGCAGAACTTTGCCCGGGCGTTTGATGTGACTTTCCTCAACAAAGATGGGGAAAGGGACCTGGTCTGGGGAACCTCCTGGGGCGTTTCGACCCGGATGATGGGAGCCCTGATCATGGTGCATTCAGACGATGAAGGACTCGTACTTCCCCCAAAACTTGCCCCCATTCAGGTGGTTCTGGTGCCCATTGCCAAAGGCAAGGAGGAAAACCATGAACTGATGCAGGCCGTTCAGGACATGGCCACTACACTGCGCAACCGCGGATTGCGGGTTAAGGTTGACGACGACGATACCAAGCGTCCGGGATGGAAGTTTGCCGAACATGAACTTCGCGGCGTTCCCGTGCGGCTGGCGATGGGCGGGCGGGACCTGGAGAATGGCACCATGGAAGTTGCGCGACGTGATGAGCGCAGCAAAGAAACCCTTCCCCTTGCCCAGGTGGCAGACCGGGTTGTTTTTTTGATGGAAGAGATTCAAAGTAATCTGCTGTCCCGTGCCCGCAGGTACCGGGACGGTAACATCAAGCAAGTGGATACCTTCGACGAATTTCAGGAAGCACTTGAACTCGGCGGATTTGTCTTTGCCCATTGGGACGGCACTGCGGCAACTGAAGCCAGCATCAAGGAGAAAACAAAGGCAACCATACGGTGTATTCCCATGGACGGCCAACGCCTGGATGCCGACGGCCCCGGAGCCTGTGTGCTGACCGGTAAACCAAGTGCTCGAAGGGTCCTTTTTGCCAAGGCTTATTAAGACTGAAAAACAAACCCCGCTTCTTTAATTCAGATAAAGCAACCCATGTCTTTTTTAGAAAACGGCAAAGAATTGGTTTTGGGCATGCTGCGGGAAAAAGCCACGCTCAAGAAAAAACTTTGCGCACATACTCATGGCCATTTCGCCCGGTTTAAGAGCATTTTAAAGGCTATGGAAGTTGACTACACCGCCGAGCTTAGTAAACTCAACGATCCACCGCGATTTTTGGTCAGCGATAACGGGGAGTATGAAGCGCAAATTTCGTTTGGGGGAGACACGTTGTTTTTTACCATGCACTCCAACGTGTTCACCTTTGAACCAACCCACCCGATTTACCAGACCGAATACGTGCGCGAAGATCCGAACCGCGCATTCTGCGGCATGATACAAATTCATAATTTTTTATACGATTCGATCAGACAACAGCGACCCCTCGACGTAGGTTACCTTATCGCCAGGATTTTCATCAATTCAGAAGGTCATTTTTTTGTGGAAGGCAAACGCCAGCTCGGATTCCTTTACAACGATTTTGCTACTGCCGAGCTCAATAATGTATATATCCAGGCCATCATCGAATCGGCGATGATCTACGCCATTGACCTTGACCTGCTCGTTCCGCCATACGAACAGGTGCAGACCATGTCCGTACAGCAAAAACTCACCCAGCAAAACAACGGCGCCTTTTCAACCGACAAACGCATGGGGTTTAAATTTCAGTTCGAAGAGCGTTAGGGGGCGGCGCGGGCGCGGCGCTGCGGGCGCGGGCGGCGCGG
>JANNSM010000307.1:0-8958 GCA_031402635.1 Bacteroidota bacterium
CGCCGAACGCGCCAGGCTGGTGGATGCAAGTCTTTTGGGTAAAATCGAAGCGGACAAAGCGGCTCAGCTCGGCGCCCTTGAAAAACTTGAACAGCGACTGGTCAAGGCTTCCAAACAGCGTCATGAAGTGGAAGTTGGCCAACTGCGAAAACTGATTGCCCGTTTTTTCCCGGAGCGTGGATTACAAGAACGCTACGATAATTTCAGCAGCCTTTGGCTCCGGCACGGGAGCCGGTTTATTGATATTCTCCTCGAAAACCTGGACCCTCTGGAGCCGGTATTTTCCGTTATTCTGGAGTCTGATCAGTCTGACCAGTCTGAACCGAAAGCTGCCGCTGAGATTTAAAAGCGCTGCGGGCATCTGCTGTTGCCTTAGCGGTTGTCCAGCCACTGGCGGCACGCACTTCACGCCAGATCATGAGCCCGCGGTATCCTGCCGCTAACAGACCGAGGTTTCCTTCTGCCGGCACGGCCATCCGACCCCCATCCCGGGTGTTCAGAAAGACTTCCCCCTCAGGTTTAGCTTTTGTTGACATCTGCCTAAAAGTAACTCACCGATGTTGCGCGTACAACCGGGAAATAGAAAACCGCCGGTGGCGCTTCCGGCGGTTTTTTTGCCACAATCGCTGAGAGCGTCAAGGCTGATGAATTTGCAGGAATACTTTCCTTTAGAATTCGACCCGATAATTAAGGAAGGGGAAAAGACCGGTTTGGTAAAAAGAGTCAAGGTTTCCAGTCTCCTCATTGAAAAACTGGCCGTAAAGATTCTGACGGTTGGTGACATTCTGAACATCCAGCATGATACTGTGATTTGTTCTGGGGCGGTTTATCCGGTAGCGAACGCCAAGGTCAACCCGGAAATAAGCCGGTACCTGCTCCGCCCATTCACCACCTTCGATAAGCACCGTTTCTCCGGCTGCGCGTGAAGCATTCAGATCAATGGAGTTTTGGCGGTTGCCGCCCTGAACATTGATTTTGCCGTTTATCCCAATGGTGTTGCGTCCTTCCCGGCCAATGGGCCATTCTCTTCCGCCCACGACATTTTCCGCAAATCCGCGGTCATAGCGCGTGGGGTACCATTCGCCGTTGAAGGGCTTATACCGGGAGCGAAAAACCGAACCGGTGGCAAGTACATACCAGCGATCAGAAAAAAACTTTTCAACGGTAATATCTATTCCGGCATTGTAGCCTGTTCCGGTGCTTTCCAGCGAATCGAGGCCCACGATGTCCCAGATTCCGCTGGCATTCAACAGGGCGTCGGTGCCTTCTCCCGTCTGGGAAACGGCCACGTGGTAGAGGTATTGGCCGTAGGCCTCAACGGAAAGCCGCCACGATGTTCCAAAACGCTCTCGGTAGCCCAGCACCCCGTGCAGGGCTTTGTTCAGTTTCAAATCCTGGTTGATTTGTTCTCGGACCGTTTCAGATGGCTCTACCTGTTGGAGATAGTAGGCCGAAATCTGTTCCGGTTTCGCATGCAGGCCGGTTGCCAGGCTAAACGTCCGGGTTTCACTTTGCTGCCATTCCACCGCGGCTCTTGGTTCCAGCGCCCAGGCATTGTTGAGCAACAGCAGGGTGCTGTGCATGCCCAGGTTAATCGTCCAGTCAGGACGGATCCGGAATCTCCATTGGGCATACGATTCTGCCAACCCGGTTTGACCCCGACTGTTGAGGTATTGCGTCCAAACCCCGTTGGTATCCGCGTTGTAGTAGTCATACCGGTAGCCGAGTTGTACGTAAACCAGTCCCGCACGGATTGATGAACGTGCGTTCAGTTTACTGTGGATCATCCAGGAACCGCGAATAGTCGTGCTTAAAAAACGGGTACTGTCGTAATACGTTACCGCATAATTATTTTCTGGTTCCAGATAATACATCTTGTCTTTGTAGCGGTCTGCCGACGCGGCGATCACCGTCCGCATCCAGGTGTTTTCAGTGATCAACAGGCGGTGGCTGAGGCCGGCTACTCCCATTTCCTGCCACTGATCATAACCATCATTATCGTAGCTGCTTTCCCAAACACTGGAATCGGCAGTGATATCTTCGTAAGCATTATTAGCTCCGCCCAGTCCCCAGATTGAAAAACTGCCGGCTTTTTTTGTCGGAAGATCCACATTGAAAGAAAGGTCCTGGTAGCTGGGCAAAACATCACCCGCTGGTTTGATGAATGTGCTCAACAGCGCCAGCGTTGAGTACCGGTAATTAATCAGATACGAAGCCGGAGAGCCTAGTTTGAAAGGTCCTTCCGCGGAAGCTTCTATACCCAGCAGACCAACCATGAGTGCGTATTCCCGCTTTTCCTCGTTGCCCTTGCGCAATTTTAAATCGAATACACCCGATGACGCGTTGCCGTATTCCGCGGGAAACGCCGCCGTGTAGAAATCAGAGGTAGCCAGTGTGCTGCTGCTCAACATCGAAATGGCGCCACCCCCGCCCCCCAGCGCTCCGAAGTGGTTGGGGTTGGGAATTTCAACCCCCTCAAGCCGCCAGGATAAACCCCGTGGCGAATTGCCGCGAACCACAATTTCATTGCTCAGATCACCTCCGCCGCTGCTGACGCCGGCAAAATTCATCGCCATCCGCGCGGGGTCAAAAATTCCGGCCGCGTAGCGACCGGTTTCCTCAACAGAAAATGAACGCGCGCTGACGGTGGCCATTTCGTTGAGTGCTGCTCCCTGCCCGCCGCTGCCCTGAATCACTACAGTTTCCAGCGATGCAACAGACTCAGTCAGGACAATTTCCAGCACGGTTTCCTTGCCCGCGCTGATGAGCAACTGGTCCTGCCGTGTTGGTTCGTATCCGATATACGAAATGCCCATATCCCAACGGCCAACAGGCACCTGGCTGAGGCGGAATTGCCCATCCAGGTCTGTTACAGTACCCAAAAGCGGATCACTGCCGATGAGCACTACGGTAGCCCCGGGCAGGGGCTGGCGGGATTCCGCATCCAGCACGGTTCCCCGAATGGTTTGCAGTGAGGGGGAGGGGGCCTGGGCGCGGATGGCTGATGCGGCAAAAAAAAGTGCAAATAACAGCAATGCGCCTGTGCGGGTTTGGGGAAAAGAAAGGCGGCAGGCAAGAACGTTGAATGGAAACATGATTGGACTTTTTACCGGATTTTTCAGGCGTTTTTCCACGCTCTAACCGGGCTCTATAGCCGGTTGGGGAAAATGTTCGCGACGAATGACCGATAAAAAGTCGCCGGGTTGCACTGACCCGGAAAAAATCAAAGAACCCCTTAATGCCGATATGCGATAGGGTAACTTATGCCCTGTTTCTTCACCAGATAAACGGAATCAATACTGCGGTGCGCTGTTTGTATTCCTGATAGGCCGACTGTAATCCATAGCGTTTATCCATCGATTTTTCCAGTAGCGGAATACCCGAAACGCGAACCAGCAAAAATATAATCCAAAGAGGGCTGATTATTCCATAGACAGCGAAGTTGCCCAATGCTGGAATTGCGGAAAGCCAAAATCCGATCCATACCAAAATTTCCCCAAGGTAATTGGGATGGCGGGACCAGCGCCATAATCCCGCATTGACGAAACGTCCCTGGTGTAACGGATTATTTCGGAATCTGAATTTTTGCCAGTCGGCCAGGGATTCAATAAGGAATCCCGTGAGCCAAACCAGGGTTCCAACCCAGGTCCATACGGATGAGGTCACCCCCGGCATCTCTTCCCGGAGTACGAGAGTCAACGGAAGCAGAACAATCCAAACGGTAAGCGCTTGCAAGAACCAAAATCCGGCAAGGCGCAACGGATTGGGACGCATATCATCAAAGCGGACATCGCGATCCATCCGGTGAATCCGCATAAAAAGGTATCCTCCAAGCCGGGCTGCCCAGATCAGCACCAACAAAGTAAGGGATGCTGCAGTCCGGTTTCCAGGATCGGTGATCAGCAACATGACCAGGGCTGCCAACGCAAAACTCAGGCTGTAAAACAGATCCGTCAGCTTATCGGTCTGACGGAAATACCCGAACAGAAATCCTCCGGCATTCAGCAGAAAAATCAAGATTGCAGACAGCAGCAGTGGATCCATGGCTTAACGAATTTGTCAAACACCAAACAAACCTGCCCCGGCGAAAGTTGCAGATCAAGGCAGTTTACCGACAGGCCTGGCTCTGTTTCCTAGGTTTCTTCCTGCCGGATCCCCAGGCCGAAAACTGTAAACCGCTCAGGCCATTGCCTGAAAGTCAACAGGAACAACCTTTGAAATGCCCTGTTCCTGCATCGTAACCCCGTAAATGGTGTCCACCCGGGACATGGTCCGTTTGTTGTGCGTTACAATGATAAACTGGGAGTTGTCTGAAAACGTCCGGATCATATCATTGAACTTATTGATATTGGCGTCATCCAGTGGCGCGTCCACTTCATCCAGCACACAAAACGGCGCCGGTTTAAGGAGGTAAAGTCCAAACAGCAACGCCATCGCGGTGAGCGTTTTTTCTCCTCCGGAAAGCTGGTCAATGACCTGCGGGCGTTTTCCTTTCGGTTTGGCGATGATATCAATGCGGCTTTCCAACGGATTTTCCGGGTCCTGAAGGATCAAATCGCAATCATCTTCCGCGCGGAACAACTGCCGGAAAACGCCGATAAAGTTTTCTCGGACCAGATTGAAGGCGTCCATAAACTTCACACGTGCCGTATCGTCAATTTCGGCAATAGTTTCCATCAGCGAATTCTTGGCATCCAGCAGATCCTGACGCTGCACGTGGATAAAGTCGAAGCGGGTCTTCATCTCGTCAAACGCCTGAACGGCCATCGGGTTGATTTCCCCGAAGTTTTCGAGTTTGCGGCGCATCCGGTCCACCTTGCCCTGAACTTCTTCCGGATCGAGCTCCATGGTTGGCTCCTGGTCCAGTACATCTTCGATGTTGACCTGAAATTCAATCATCAGCCTTTCCTTAACGGAGTTAAGCTGAAGTTTCAGCTCGTTGACCTTGTCTTTTATGCTGCTGAGGATTTCCCCGGCCTGATCCCTGTTGCGATTCAATTTTCGCAGCTGCTCTTCCAACTCATGAATCACTGCACGAGCGGCATAATAATCTTCTTCCGCCTTGCGAATCACGCTTTCGGCCTCATCCCGTTCTGAATAAGCCGTTTTCAGGGCGATTTCAAGGTCACCTAATTGCCCTTCGATGCGGCTGGCTTCTTCAACGGCCGCGTTCATGCTTTGCTCGTTCCGCTTTTTCTGATCAATGGTTTCCTCCAGTTTCTGGATCTTAAATCCCAGTTCCTGACTGAGGGAGTTGAGTTGATTTTGCTGCTGGTGGAAACGAATGTTCTGCTGGTTGTAATTGTTGGTGGCAATACCCAACTGGTTGTTCAACGCCTGGAATTCCCCGTCCAGATTTTCCACTTCGGTGCCGAGTTGTTGCCTTTCGGTTCTTTGCGCCGAAAGCACCCCGTTCAGTTCATCGTTCATCCGCACCAGCTCGTCAATTTGCCGGTGCAACTCCCCCATGCGGCTTTCACTGGTGCCGCTGTGACGGGAGATTTCTTCGCTTCGGGTCTGACAGGCCAGGAGTTTGCCCGAGGCTTCTTCCAATTCGCGGCGCCCGGCTTTCAGACCTTCTTTTCCTGAAGCGGACCGGAGTTGATGATCCAGCGCCTTGAGGCGATCTGTTTCTTCGCGAAGCTGAGCTTCCTGGATCTCGAGCGCTGCAATTTCCTTTTCCAGCTTTTCCAGGTTCAAGGCCCGGCCAAGCCGTTTGCCTTTGAAAAGTCCGACGCTGCCGCCCGAAAGGCTAAATCCCGAGCGAACAAATTTGCCGCTTTCTGCAATGGCGTTCAGGCGGTTCTCCCGGAGCAGGCTCGCGTCTTGTTCATTCAATGGAGCCCGGAGGATAACGGTTCTCGCCAACAGGGCTTCGATCAGGGGGCGGTATCTGGCATCGGTCTCCACAACGGAAACCGCGGCGATCATGTGGGCGGGAAGGGGTGGAAGCTCTGACATTTCGGCGCTCAGTTCTGAAAGCACGAGAAACGAGGCGCGACCCTGTTGCTTGGCGCTGAGTTGATCTACTGCCGAAAGGGCGGAAATCAGATCGGGCATCACGTAGTGATTCAGCCAGGGCTCCAGGTAACTTTCAATGGCCGCTTTCCATTCTTCGGGGCAGACGATCAGGTCGGAAAGCAACGGCGCTTTGCGGGTTTCTTCAACGTGTTTGCGCAGGTAACGGACCGATTCCGGAAATCCCTCCAGGGATTCGACCATATTCTTGGTCAGCCTGAATTCGTGGCGTTTGGCGTCGAGTTCGCGACGCAGATTGGTCAGTTTTAGGCTTGCACTCTCGGTAGCAAGACGGTTTTGCTCTAGGGTAACGCTCAGTGTTTCTTCGGCTTTTTCAAGGGCAGCCAGTTGATCTGCGGCTTTTGCACGAAGGGACTGCCATTCGACTTCCTGTTGCCTCAGTTCTTCAAGCGTAGCTTGACGGCGGGCACTTTCTTCGGTGATTCGCTCAATTTCCCGGCCGAAGTTTTCCATCCGGACTTCGTTGATGTCGAAGCGTTTTTCTGCAGCAACGATGGAGGAGTCAAGCGTGCGAAATGCCTGCTGGCGATCGTCAAGGCGCTGACGGGCTTCGCCGTGAATGCGGCGCACTTTGGTCAGATCGGCGTTGAGCTGTTCGAGCTGGACCTGAATATGTTCAATGCTCTCCTGGGCAATGCGGCGGTTTTTTTCCAGTTGTGCGCTTTCCTGTTCAAAACGCCGTGCGCTTTCTTCGGCTTCCCGGATTTCGCGAAGCAGATTTTCGCGCCGCTCCTTCAAATAGCGCATCCGCTCATTGAGCAGGTTTCGGTCGTTTTCCTGTTTACGAAGGATTTCCAGCTTCTGATTAAACTCCCCCTGAAGTGCGGAGAGCGACTTTTCCTGATCGAGCGTCCCGGTTTTGCGGGCCTCCAGCTCAGCATCAACCTGTTTGATTTCCGTTTCCAGGGCCAACCGCCGGTCCTCTTCGGTGATTTGCTGCTGACTGATCTGTTGAAAAGTTTCTTTCTGGTTCCCGATCAGTTGAATGGCCCACTCGATGGAGTAGTTCCGGTATTTGTCTTTGAGAGCGTGGTAGCGGCGGGTTTTGGCCGCCTGCCGTTCGAGCTCGGTCAGGTTATTTTGTATTTCGAAAAGCAGGTCTTCAACACGGTCAAGATCCGTCTGCGCACTCTTGAGTTTAAGCAGGGTTTCGTGTCGGCGAATTTTGTACTTCGAAATTCCGGCAGCCTGCTCAAACAACCGTCTGCGGCTGTTCTCTTTGTCGGTGAGCAAGTCGCTGAGCATGTTCAGCTCAATGATCGCGTAGCTGTCAGAACTGATGCCGGTGTCCAGAAAAAGACTGCGAATGTCCTTGAGGCGACAAGCAACGTTGTTCAGCCGGTATTCGCTTTCGCCGGTTCGGTAATAATGCCGGGAAATGGTCACCGTATTGAATTCGGTGGGCAGCAGATTCCGGGTGTTCTCAAACGTAAGCGACACTTCGGCCAGACCGGACGATTTGCGTTCTTTGGTTCCGTTAAATACCAGGTTTTCCATCCGCTCCGTCCGCAGATTGCTCGATTTGGTCTCGCCCAAAACCCAGCGGATAGCATCGACGATATTGGATTTGCCGCAACCGTTGGGTCCGACGACCCCGGTTATACTCTGGTTAAAGTGAATCGTCGTTTTGTCGGCGAAACTCTTGAACCCCTTAATTTCCAGTGCTGTTAGTTTCAAATGGTCCCGAATTAGGTAGAAGGTCAAAAATAACCGGAAATCCCGCTCATTCAGGGTGAAAGATCAGGGTTGTGGAGAAGTTGTTGATTCGGCGAAGTCCACTGCCCGGAAGCTGTTTCCAATCGGGAGGTGTAACTTTCGACATATTTCGGAAAACTTCGGAGGAAAATTTTAGAGAAGGGCGAAAGAATTCTGCTCTGGCGCTAACCCCCGATCTCAAAGCAATCGGTATTTATGGATTTTGGTGACCTGGCCTACCTGATCTTCCTCGCAATTTTTGCGGTTGGTAATATTTTGCGACAGCGAAGCAAACGCCAGCAGCAGCAACGAGAGGAACAACAGGAACAGCAGGAGCAGCAAACGCGGGCTGAAGGCCCAAAACGTGCTTCCGGCAGCCCATTTGCGCCAGTTCCTGAAAGAACGCAAGGCCAACGCCAAACACGCATTCCTCCACCCCGCCCGGTATCAGACGATCCATTCCGACGCATCCTGGAAGAGATGCTTGGCGAAGAAAAAGAGGTTGCCGGGCAACCCCAAACCCCTTCCCCGGTCAACCCTCCCGCAAGAAAACCTGCCGCAGCCGATGCCTGGGAAGCCGCGCGAAATGCGGACGGACGGAGACGCCCGGACAACCTTGAAGGTCAATCTGCCGAACGGTCAGAGGCAGCAGAAAGCGAAGGCAGGCGCGGCAAACGCCCTGTGGCCGTGACTTTTGCCGAGGGTTACCGGAGCGGTGAATCGCTCCGGGAATACGCCGACCGGTCAAGAATGAAAAGTCGCGAAAAGCTGAAGCCCAATGTCGAGTTCAACACCCGCCGTAGCTCCCGGCCCCGTCAGGCCATTCGCGTTAACCTTCGCGAGGCGGTGATTTATGATGCCATTCTGCGCAGGCCCTATCCCTGAGCCTCTCTTATCTGAATCCCGCTTATTTATAAAGTACTTGCAGGGTTTGCCGGTTGCGCTGTTCCAGATAAACGGTTCGGTTCCCGACCAGTTGACTTAACGTATCCTCCCGGTAATGACGCACGGTGAGCAAATAGAGCTCTTCGTTGTATTTCAGCCGGAACAATTCCCCGAGTTGTTGTAGCAGCCCGGTCTGTCGCTCCGGTTCAACGGATATCGCAACAGACAAACTCATGAGTCCGATCTCCGTCAGGTAGGTTTTGGCCTGATAGCGCCGGAAAATAGAAAAAATCAGATCAGTGTGGCGCTCGTCAACGTAGCTCAAATCATGGAGATTCA
>JANNSM010000308.1:0-11617 GCA_031402635.1 Bacteroidota bacterium
CCAGCCCAGACGTTGAAAGATAACTTCGGCGATGTCCCGGCTAAATCCCGTGTTCAGGGCTACGTGAATGCCGGCGTCCTGTAACTGGCGAAACAGAATTTCGGCGCCTGGCATTGCTGCCAGGTCCGGAGTTGTCCGATAAAATCCCAGCATGTGGCGAACAAAGGCCAGGTGAATCCGGTCCACTTCATCCGGCTCTGCGATGCCGGTATATTTCTCCAGAAGCAGGCTGATCGCCTCGGGTTTGGCATATCCCATCAGCGGATTAACCACGTCGGCCGGTACATCTAATCCCGCTTCCTGCAAGGCAGAATGAAAGGCTTCATAAACATATCCCCGGTCGCGTACCGTAGTGCCGGCCAGATCAAATACCACAACAGCAAGCATAAAAACGAAGTTTGTTGAATTGTGCAATAAACGCGGCGCAATAATAGGGTTTCGTGCGTTTCCGTTCCAAGCCTCGATCCAATCTTGCAGCAGAGTTTACAATCGCTTAACACTGGTCTGAAAGACAGAAAGATTAACCAAACCCTAGAACCAGCCTTTCTTTTTAAACGTGATGTACATGAACAGGCAAATGATCACGGTAATTGCCCAGAAACTCATGTATCCGTATTTCCAGGACAATTCAGGCATGAATTCGAAATTCATCCCGTAAACCCCAACTAAAAAAGTGAGGGGAATAAAAAAGGAGGTAACCACCGTCAGCACTTTCATGGTGGAGTTCATGCCCTCGCTGACAATCAGGTAGTGGCGCTGCTGTATTTCCTTAATCTGATCCATTAGCGAAAGGGCAACTTCAACCAGTTGAAGGCTTTGCTGGTGAACATCCCGTAAAAAGACATCTACCGGGCGGCTCAGGAGCAGGGACTCACTTTTCAGCAGGGCTGCCAATACGTCCCGAAGGGGTGCAACAGCACGCCTGAACTCTACGGCAGAGTGTCGGAGTAGTCGCATTCTCGATTGGGTATCGGAGGCTTCACCGGATTCCAGCATATTCATCAGCGCTTCCTCCTGGTCTTCCAGGTGTTCGGAGACCAGAAAATATTCTTCCGTTATGGCGTCGAGAAGCCGGTAAAAAAGATGGTCGGAACCTCTTGACCGGATCCAGCCCAGTTTAGACCGGATGCGGTTGCGAACCGTGTCAAAGGCATCCTCGTCATTTTCCTGCAGTGTAATGACAAAGCCCGCCCCAATGACCAGCCCGATCAATTCAGACTGGATGGTATTCTTTTCCAGCGTTAGGGTTCTCGCCGTGACCAGCAGATGGTTGTCAAATTCATACAAAGCCGGACGGCGCCCGGCTGTTTCAAAATAGTCCCGGGTTAAGGGGTGAAGTTCAAAACGGGCCGCCAGTTCAAACAATAATTCTCTTTCTGGTGCCACAATATTCAGCCAATGAATCCATCCCTCATTGGACGGCAACTCCTGAAGAGTTTTAATCTCCACTTCTTCCACGTCTGCCTCCCGGTAGCGGATCAAGTGGATTTTTTGGCTGGCTGGCTTTGGGGGGGAAGCACGAATTGCTTTTTTTTTCGGAGAGTTCATGTTATATTGACACTTTGTCTAAAGTACTGGAACTTTGATTGTTCCGTTCAATAGGCGATAATAAACGGTTAAAGCAGATGGGCGAAATTATAGACTTGCCAAAAGCCAAAACCAGCAGAGTTAAACCGTTAACTCAAAAAAACCGTTGCCAGGGACGACGGCAGGCATACGTATTGCGCCATTTGAGCAACCCCGGCACCTATTTTAGAACACAGATCCGGCCCATCGGCGATCAGACCAATGCTTTTGAACAGGCCCTTCGCCTTCATGACCAGGATGACCCGAGAGCCCGAGACTGGTACCGCAAGGCCATCCAAACCGGAGAATGTGTTGCCGATGCCTGGTGCAATCTCGGAATTTTAGAATCCGGATCGGGCTGGAAGCACAGGGCCGTGCATTGCTTTCAGCAGGCAATCGAGCTCGAACCAAGACATTTTGAAGCCCGCTATCATCTTGGCAACCTTTATTTTGACGCTGGTGATATTTCACTCGCCAGGATTCACTACCAGATCGCCGGAGAGATCGCTGACGATTACACCCCGCTGATGTATCAACAAGCCATCATTTTGCTGATGGAAAAGCAGTACGGGGATGCCTTAAAGATCCTTCGCCGGTATCTAACCCTGGTTGATGATGAAAGCCGGGAGCGCGCACAAGCGCTGATTCGCCGTTTTCTTGCAGCCGCCGCCATGGATGGGACCTGAAGCCGGTCTGCCCGGCAAGAAACGGGCTTCACCTTTTTGAATCCGGTGGGATTCCGCGCTCAGAAAATTTCGTCAACAATTTCTAATGGCTCCAGCAATTTCTCCGCTACTTGCTCCGGAAAATACGGATACTATTAAAACGCCATCGCCCCGGATTTCTCCAGGGCGATGACGTTCAGTGCTGGCCAAAATAAAGAAATGGATCATTGGTTACCAAGCGGAAAATTGCGGCTGCAAAACCTTTCCAGGCACGTAAAATATTCTCTATAATATTGATATTTAGTGTTTTAGCACACCAAAGTCCGTTCTTTCAGGGCCCTTGATCAATGCTGAGATTCGCCTGGTATTCAAAGTCTGTTTGCTGATTTAGGCAGAAAGTGCGGCAGTGCACCAGGGTATTTCTATTTTGGAAACCTGCGAAGGGATGCGAAAGACCCGGCTGGCTGTGAAGTTTGACCGGATTGTCTTGGTAAGCGGACTAAACGAATTGTTCAAAACAGAGCTCAGCAAGTTTATTATGCGGATTATAGGAATTACCGGAACACTTGGCGCCGGCAAAGGAACAATCGTTGAATACCTGTTAAATCACCACGGTTTCCGGCATTTTTCGGTTCGTTCTTTCCTCAGTCGGCGTTTAGCCGAAAAAGGGCTGCCGATTCATCGCGACAATATGGTAGAATTGGCCAATGCGCTTCGACGGGAGCGGGGACCCAGCGCTATGGCAGAAATTCTTTACGAAGAAGCCGTAAGCGCGGGTGGCGACTGCATTATTGAAAGCATCCGCACACCGGGTGAAATCGATGCCTTGAGCAACAAGGGAAATTTCTGGTTATTGGCGATTGACGCGCCACAAAAGGTTCGCTATGATCGCATCCGGTTGCGGGGATCAGAAACGGACCAGGTATCCTATGAGACTTTTCTGACCGATGAAGCGCGAGAAATGGACAACGCCGATCCCAATAAGCAGAACTTACGCGCCTGCATGGAGCGGGCTGATTTTACCCTGAACAACCAGGGCAGCTTCGATGAACTTTACTACCAGGTTGAGGCCGTGCTGCGCGTATTGCCTGCCCTAAAAAAACTCCAAAACCCGCCGCGATGACTGACTCGATTTATCAGCGACCCACCTGGGACGAGTATTTTATGACGGTAATGGATGCGATTTCAAAGCGGGCAACATGCAACCGCGGTCGCAGTGGGTGTGTCATAGCCCGCGATCGCCAGTTGCTGGTTACCGGCTACGTAGGATCTCCCGTGGGATTGCCCCATTGCGACGAGGTAGGGCACCTGATGAAAAAAGTTATCCATGTGGATGAAGAAAACCGGGTCACGGAACATTGCGTCCGAACCGTTCACGCGGAGCAAAACGCAATCTGTCAGGCTGCCCGCCGCGGCGTAGCCCTGGAGGGAGCCACCTTGTATTGCCGGATGACCCCGTGCCGGACCTGTGCCATGCTTATTATCAATTGCGGCATTGTTCGGGTGGTTTGCGAGCGAAAATACCATGCGGGAAACGAAAGTGAACAGATGTTCAGCGATGCGGGAATAGAACTGGACTATTTCCACCAGGAATTGCAGGCATATGAATAAATAAAATAAGTCGGGTAAGTAAGTCTATAGGGTAAGAATTTTGTTTTGTTATATGAAGTTTTTTTTGTATATTAAATGGTTATTTTAAAATTTCATTTTCACCTAAATATCAATACCATGAGAGCCATTACACTACGAATGTGGATTCCTGCCTTTGTCTTTTTGATCTTTTTTTCAGCCTTTCCCCAAACTGCGTTGGGTTGTAATTGCATGAAACTTCAAGGCAAATACAATAAGCTGACCAACAAACATGCAGAGGCCGCAGCCGCTGGCGATGCATTGAAAGCACAAAATCTGAAAGACAGGATTATCAATTTGGTAAAGAACAACTGGAAGGAAATGGCAAACTGCCCACCCCCGGTTTTACCTCCCGGGTGGTGTCCCCCTGGTGATGACATGGGAGGACGGGATGGCAAGAAGGGACGTGTTGGTCCTGGTTCTTCTCTGGTTGCCGGGACTTTCGCCGGCGTGGATACGGCTATTCTCCAATTGTTTATTCGCAACGCAGATCCGATTGAAACGGAATTGGTGGCTTTGAATTTGCAGGCCGTCAATCCAATTCCTCCGGGGATGCGACTTATTGATACGCTGATTACCGGTGTGCTTGTTCCTGTTTTAGGTCCGGGTGGTGACTTGCTGATTCCTATCCGCGTAGAGTTGACCGGACCACTTTCTATTGGAACATCCATGCAAATTGAAGGCGAAGTGATTGGTCCGGATGGAGCCTGGCCGGATCCTATTTCACTCAGCCTGCACATTTCAGATGTTACTGTTGTTCCCTTAACACCAATCGCAGAAATTCCTCCTGTAGGGTCTGTGTCCATGACCTGGCGAATCTTTAACCCAAATCCTTTTCCGGTTACTAAGAGTTACTCCTTTATCATGGTTCCGGATCCCATGGGCTACACAGAGCTCAACAACATGACCCCGTACGCAATCACCAATTCCTACGCGGCAGATAAAACTGTTACCGGAGGTTCAGTGTTCATACCGGCAGGTGATTTTGTAGATATCACCAAAGAGCATGTATCCAATGAGATTTGTGAGCCAACCATGTTGGGCTGTTGTGCGCTGGGAATTGACGGCGGTACTTCCTGTATTCAGAATCCGAATGCTGCCGGAGGCCCATTTACGCCGCCATTAACAGCCAACGGTTTGGACTTGCATGGAACTGCGCTGGGGGGATTTGTAAGGGTACTGATGAATGGTCCAACTGGATTTTTCCAATCGCAGGCACCAACTTTCCCAGGACAGCCCAATGATCAGATCATTGATCAATTGGTTTGGGATATCCATAATCAATACCTCAGTGTACCCAACTTCCCTTACCAGGCAGTTGCCCTCGATAATTTTATTGATGTTTTTGGACCTTCAGGCGGAAACATCCAGTTTCAATCCTTAGATCCTGGTCTGGCTTTTCTGCCGGCTCCTTGTGAAGCACCGGGATGGCAGCATGCCCAAATTTTACCAGGCGACCAGGCTCAATTAAGCTGGATCGGAAATCCAAACGCAAACCAGTATACGGTTCGCCTGATTCCTGCAGGAGGCCCTCCCCAGGACTTTTTTGTGGATGCTACGGAATCAGGGTTTGTTACCCCATCATTGCCAATAGGCGAATATGTCTGGCAAGTTGCGAGTACCTGCGGCCTGCTGGAAAGCACTCTTTCTATTTTCAGTTTTCCGGACACTTTTCAGGTAACGCCTTGTAACGAAGGCGTTGCTCCTGTAAACCTGACTTCTCAATTGTTGGCCACCCGGGTACGCTTAAACTGGGATCCGGTTAACAATACCACCGCCTGTCAGGTTCGGGGAACACGGATTACCCCTCCGGGACCAAGTGGTGTGCAAAATATTATTGCTCCCGAACCCAGTTCAACGCTGGTGCCGTACGCTTTGTTGGGTGCCGGAACTACCTGGAATTGGAAGGTTCGGTGCGCCTGCAATACTATTCCGGTTAATGCAACACCGTATTCGATTGATGGTACTTTCTCCGTCCCGTTACTGCGGGAGAGTCCCGGATTTCAGCGGTTGAGTGTTTATCCAAATCCGGCGGCAGATTTGTTGACGATTGAAGGTGAACCAACAGAATCCGGAGATATTATTGTGAACTTTTGTGAAATAACCGGCAAAGTAATGCTGATAAATACCTGGAATGGATCAGGTGCACAGGGACCACTTCAGCTGGATGTTTCCAACATTGAACCCGGTCTTTACCTCTTGGATATTGGCAATAAAACACAGCGGCTTGTGGAGATCATCCGTTGATGTCGCCATTGTTTAGGAAGGAGGCTTATTAAGTGTTTAAACAAGGGTCATTTCCTGTCGGGAATGGCCCTTGTTCTTTACAGGTTCAAGTTTAAATTAACTCGCGATCCTTAGCGGCGCACATTTCGCCATTCAAAACAATCTTCACGCTCTACGGGGTGGAAATAATCACTCTCGCTGAGCAGGATTTGTGCCGTGGTGTCATACACTGCCGCAATTTCAACCCGTACCCCGCGAGATTTGAGGTGACGGACCAGTTCAACATAATCTGCATCACCGGAGCAGATGATAATGCAATCCACTTTGTCGGCAATTTGTGTGGCATGAATCGTCAGCGGAATATCTGCGGATTTATGACATGGAACGACCGTTCCATAATAACGGTCGTGGAGACGATCAGCGAGTTTTTCAGAGATACTTCGCCCTTCGCGGAAGTATTTCAACCTGTTGAGCGAACGGCCACCCAACAGCCGCGGGATCAGCGTATCAAAATCAATCATGATATTGGGGTGGTTGTACACGTTTTGAACGCTGCGTTCAATGTTGTTGCCGTCAACCAGAATGGCTACGGTTTGATTGATGGATACATCTTCTCTGCCCATACCCGGATTAAATAATGATCAGTTTTCGAAAATGACACAAACAAAGCCCTCGGCTTCGTAGGCAGCGCGCGAACTTTCCAGCCCGTTCAGGTTATCGTCACAGCCTTCTACCACCGGTCTTGCCCCGGTAGGGTCAATACATTGGATGCAATAATCACCGGAACAGGAGCCCACCAAAAGAAGGAAACCTGCCAAAAGGGATACTGCCACGAATTGCCTTGAAAAGGACATAAGTACAAAGGTACAACCGGCGGGAATGCCTCGTCCCCCGGCTATTGGTGGCTCAGCAATTCGCCCATGACATTCTTGCCCGTCATGGCAGAAGCGGTTAAAATTCCCGCCATCAGCGCTCCGCCTATCCCGCAGGTCACCACATCCTGTCCGGTCAGCCATAGGTTTTTGACGCCGGTTCGCGGGCGGAGCAGTGATTCGCGAAAGCGGGCCGGTGTATGCGCAAGCCCATAGATCTCACCCCGGGAGTAGCCTGCAAAATGAGCCGTCGAGAGCGGCGTGGATAGTTCATGCGTCTCGATATGCGGTCTGACCTGGGGCTCCATGCGGTACAATTCGGCCAGCAACCGCTCCGACAACCCGGCTTTGAAAGAATCGTATGCCTCGCCCCGGTGTTTCCAGCGGGTATCTTCCCATTTGGCAAAGCGCTCCCAGGGTGCCAGCGTAATCACTTCTATGGTGGAACGGTCCGGATAACGACGGCTAAAATCCGGGTCTTTTGCCGACGGGAAAGAAATATAAGTCATGGGAAGGGGGGCTTCCGGATCGGCCAGAAACCGGGCAATGTGGGCATCATGGTCATACCCTTCCGGGTAAATCCAATAGTTGGCCCGGGGAAGGTTGAGCTGTTCTGCCGTGGCATTGAGCCCGATGTACAAGCTGAGATGGGAAGCTGAAGCGCCGATTTTTTGCAGTCTCTCCTGCCATTCACCAGCTTCCGGTATAGACTCATCCAGCAACTTTCCAAAAGTATTCATGGCTCCGGCGCCGCTGACCACTGCGTCTGCCTCCAATTCCAGCCCGTCGGTCATTCGCACCCCAACGGCTTTGCCCTGCCGGATCAAAATGCGCTCCACAGCAGCATTGGTGTAAATTTCGCCGCCGCGGTTGATTACCTGCGGAGCAATGGTTTCAAATAGGCGGGAAGAACCACCCACCGGAAAAGCTCCGCCCTTGAAATAGTGCCTGACCAGAACAGCGTGCATGGCAAATGAACTCTGTGCCGGCGGCAGACCGTAGTCGCCGTATTGGCCGGTAAGCACGCCAATAAGCTGTTGGTTGCTGGTGAGACTTCGGAGTACATCCAACGTACTCCTGTCCGCATACCGGAGGAATTTTCGTCGCATCCAGCTTCCTGCCACTGCGCTGGCCACGGGCGGAATCGCCTTTTCCATAAAAAATCCCCGGCCTGCACGCGAAGCTTCGTTGACCATTTCCATATAGCGGTCTATGGCGGCACTTTCCCCCGGAAAATATTCTTTCATACGCGCCGAAAAAGCCTCTGGTCCTTTGGGTAACTCATAATGTGTTTCACCGAACACCAGGCGGTCATAAACTTCGCCCATGTCAGCCCATTCCAGTTGCCCACCGCTCAACGCATCAAAAATTCGCCGCAATCCGGATGACGGGTTGTGCACTTCTCCGATGTAGTGAATCCCGACATCCCATTCGAACCGTTTGCGCTTAAAAACGTGGGTAAATCCGCCGGGGGTGTAGTGCTGTTCCAGCATGAGCACCTTTTTCCCCTGCCTGGCCAGCATCACGGCAGACACCAGTGAACCCAGTCCGGTGCCGATGACAATGACATCCCATTGCCCGCTCGGTTGCAGTTTCTTGTAGGATTGAACCAATGGTTTGACACTTTCTTCAATTCCGGTATTGTGATCCATGGCAGGGCTGGAAATTGATTAAAATTTATAATACTCTTTTGCGGAAGTGATGCTAATCACTAAAAAGTAGCAGTTATTGGAAACCAAATGCCACCTTTGGGCGTTTCCCTGTTTATTATCAGGCAATCTACAGCGGAATTGTTATGCCAATTCCGCCTTCCCGAAACTACAACGACATGGGCCTTTTTGATCGAATTTTTCAGGGGGAAACCCCTTCGCCGGCTAATGCGGGTAAAAAACCCCTGGCTGACCTTCAGTGGCAGGTGCTGGATAGTATTTCAATGCTGGAGGCATTAAAACAGCGATCTTTTGAAGTGCCCTGCCTTATATTTAAACACTCTACTCGTTGTTCTATCAGTTCAATGGCCCTCAACCGACTGCAAATCGGTTGGGAATTCAGCGAACAGGAACTGGAAGGCTGGTTTCTGGATCTGATTGCCTTCCGGTCCGTTTCTCATGCAGTTTCGGAGCAATTGGGTATAGAGCACCAGTCTCCACAAGCCATCATTGTTCGAAATGGGGAAGTGGTTTATCACGCCTCCCATTCAGCAATCGGGATTCAGCCGATCCGGGAAGCCCTGGTCCGGGTCTGACGTGACATCTGTGATTTTAGGAGTCCGACCTTAAGGTCCGGGCACAGGACCACTACCTTCGATCAATCCCTTCCGCTTTCCAGATTACAGAAACTTAACCCTGGCTTAACATTGATCGCGAATTCGACAGAAATCCGCCGAACTTTGAGCCAATGCGTAAAAGCCTGTCTTCATCGGGGAAGTATTTAATCGCTTTGATTGTCCTTTGGGCTGCCAGTGAAAGCGTGCAGGCCCAGACCATCACCTTCACGGAGCTCAATTACCACAGCGATTCAATTCGCAATGCCTCAGACTGGCTTGAGTTGTATAACTACGGCGCCAACCCGGTGCTGTTAACCGGCTGGTACCTCAAGGACGAAATCCTGACCAACCGCTGGAACGTCCCTGTAGGTACCGTTGTTGCCCCCGGGAGCTACCTGGTGATTTCAACGGATGTAGCGGCTTTCAGTATTGTTTATCCGGAGGTATTGAACGTGATCGGGCAACCGGATTTCCGGTTTAGCAACGCCGGCGAACGGCTGAGCTTGTTCAACGCCGCCAATACCCGCATTGCTTCTATGGCTTATCAGGATTCCCTCCCCTGGCAGGAAGGATCGGATGGTCATGGACGCACCCTGCAAGTGGTTAACCCAACAGGCGATCTGGACGATCCCATGAATTGGTTTGATGGCTGCATGTTCGGATCTCCCGGGCAGCCTTACTCGCCCTGTGATCCTCCGCTGGTTTTCAGCGAAATCAATTACAATTCCCCGTTGAGCCCGGATGCCGGAGATTGGGTTGAATTGCACAATCGCTCTTCAACCGCCATTAATCTGGGCAACTGGACATTCAAAGACCAGCGGGACACCAATTTTTTTATAATGCCGCCCGGCACCGTGCTCGGTGCCGGACAATATCTTGTTCTCACCCGGGAACTGGCGTTGTTCCAGGCCGTACATCCTGGCGTCAGCAACGCCATTGGGTCCTTTGGGTTTAACCTGAGCGGAGATGGCGAAGTTGCCCGGCTTTTTGACCAGTCAGGAGCCATTGCCTACAGTGTGGTTTATAACGATGCTCCGCCATGGCCGCAGCCCCCGGACGGACTGGGTCCGACGCTGGAATTGATTGACCCCGCCGGAAATATGAACCGCTATTACAACTGGTTTGACGGATGTCCGCTAGGGTCCCCCGGTGGACCTTTTGTTCCCTGGTGTTGGACGGCGCCCGTGACTGAACAAAATATGCCCGAACCCGAACTTAGTTTGACTCCGCAGGGGTATGCGGTGTCTGTTCCAGGGACTTACCGGGCAATGGTATCGCTGCTTGACTTGACCGGCCGCGCAAGGTCGGAGACTTTACTGGAACCCGGAATGCCCGTTTTCCTGGATGCTTCCACCCTACCCGCAGGGGTTTACCTGGTTCAGGTCAGGAATGAATCCGGCGCTTTCCGCGCCATTAAGGTATTCTGGCCGGGCTATTGAATTTGTTGGCTGCCATTTTTGGTAATTCTAACTCCACTGTTCCTTGTAATTCTTAGTATAATATCCCTACCTTACATAGTACAACTCCTTTTTATGCGAAATAAATACCACCTCCTTTTTGCTTTGTGTATCGCTATGTTGACCGGAATAACTGCTTCCGCTCAACTCGCCGTCTGGTCCGAACCTTCGGACAGCAACTTCATTTTTGCCCTTTCCGGACCGGGCATCACGGTTGAAAATCCCGTGAGGAACTGCAGCCCGGATGCATCCGGATTTTTCGATGCGAGCTTCGCTTCGCTTGACCTCTTATCCGGTGCCGTCATGACTTCCGGAAGTCTTTTTGATGTTCCGGGTCCGAATAACTCCGGTTCAACCAGCTCGATGAACGGATTTCCCGGAGATCCCGATCTGGATGCGCTGCCATCCATCATGTCCTTCAGTTATGATGCCTGCATCCTCGAGTTTGATATGCGGGTATCCTCCGACACGCTCAAGTTGGATTACATCTTTGGTTCAGAAGAGTATCTGGAATATGCGGGAAGTGCCTTCAATGATGCCTTTGCATTTTTCCTCAGCGGACCCGGGATCGCAGGAGTAGTCAATATTGCCCTGGTTCCAGGCACTTTGGAGGCGGTAGCCGTAAATACCATCAACAGTTTCACCAACCCGTCCCTGTATGTTGACAACGGTGATGGATACACAGACCCTTTTTTCTCCGATTCGGTTTACGTTGAGTTTGACGGTCTCACGGTGCGTTTGCAAGCCAATCATGCGGTCATGCCAGACTCGGTTTACCACATGAAACTCGTTGTAGCCGATGTTGGTGATGCCATTTTTGACTCCGGCGTCTTCCTGGCTACCGGTGCACTGGGCAGTCTTCGCCTGGGCGATTCCTTTGTTGCCCTTGGAACCGGTTCAGCGGTCCGGGAAGGTTGTGGAGCGGGTACGCTGACC
>JANNSM010000309.1:0-4444 GCA_031402635.1 Bacteroidota bacterium
CCCGCGACGGCGAAGGCTCAGGCCGCGCGGCGCGCGCGGCAAAAAAATGTGCGTCTCAAAAAATGACGATTAACAAAACGCGGTGAAACGCTCCTTATCCGATAAGACCGTTGTGATTACAGGAGCTTCTTCCGGCATCGGGGAGGCTTGTGCAAAAGTATTTGCCCAGCGTGGCGCACGCGTGGTGTTGGCGGCCAGAAACACAGAAGCGCTGAAACGGATCTGTGCGGGATTGCCCGATGGCCGTCATCTGTTGGTCCAGGCCGACGTGAGCAAGGAAGAAGACTGCCGCCGGCTGATTCAATCCGCGGTTGCTAAATTCGGAACCGTGGATATTCTGGTGAACAACGCGGGCATATCCATGCGGGCGCTTTTTCGCGATGCAGATCCGGCGGTGTTGCGCCAACTCATGGATACCAATTTCTGGGGAACGGTGTACTGTACGCGATTTGCCCTTCCCCATTTGCTAAAAAGCCACGGCAGCGTTGTGGGTGTCAGTTCCATTGCCGGTTACCGCGGGCTGCCGGGCCGCACCGGTTATTCGGCCTCCAAATTTGCCATGCAGGGTTTTCTGGAAGCCCTGCGCACCGAACACCTTGATGATGACCTTCAGGTCCTCGTTGTCTGTCCGGGATTTACGGCCACCAATATTCGCAACACGGCACTGAATGCCCGTGGCGCCGTGCAGGGTGAGTCCCCGAGAGATGAACAAAAAATGATGAGCGCCGATCAGGTGGCTGAACACCTGGTGCGCGGTATAGAGCGAAATGCCCGCACCGTGATTCTTTCTTTCCAGGGAAAACTTACTGTATTCCTCAACAAGTGGTGGCCTTCGCTCATGGATCGGCTCGTTTACAATCACCTGGCCAAAGAGCCCGACAGCCCCTTTCAAAAAAAGGATGTATAAGTTAATCTATGGAAGATCGCCAACAACTGATTGAAGCGGCCTGGGAAAACCGGGATCTTTTAAAAGAACCCGAATACCGGCTGGCGGTAGAAGATACCCTGGCAGATCTGGACTGCGGAAGGCTTAGGGTTGCCCAGCCACTCGCGGCTGAACCGTCAACGATTGCTCTTCAGGATGCCGGTGAGACATTGGGTGGCGCTGAGGAAGAGGTTCGCTGGCAGGTCAATGAATGGATCAAAAAGGCCGTGTTGCTCTATTTTCCTTTGCAAGACATGCGGACATTCGAGATCGGTCCAATGGAGTTCCACGATAAAATTCCGCTCAAGCGGGGTTATGCGGCATTAGGCGTTCGCGTTGTACCCCATGCGATTGCCCGGTTTGGTGCATTTCTGGGCAATGGGGTCGTCATGATGCCTTCTTACGTTAATATCGGCGCGTACGTTGACCAGGGTACTATGGTGGATACCTGGGCTACGGTGGGCACCTGTGCCCAGATCGGCAAACGGGTTCATCTCAGCGGTGGTGTGGGGATCGGCGGGGTACTTGAGCCGGTGCAGGCCCAGCCGGTCATCATCGAAGACGACTGCTTTGTGGGTTCGCGATGCATTGTGGTTGAAGGGGTGCATGTCGGGCGCGAAGCTGTACTTGGAGCTGGAGTAGTGCTCACCCAAAGCACCCTGATCCTGGATGTCAGCGGACCGGAACCGGTCGAATTTCGCGGATTTGTGCCGCCGCGCTCCGTTGTGATTCCCGGTGCAGTACCCAAACAGTTTCCCGCCGGAACTTTTTCTGTTCCCTGTGCGCTGATTATTGGCAAGCGGAAACCTTCTACCGATAAGAAAGTATCGCTAAACGATGCCCTCAGAACGCACGCCCTTTCTGTCTAGCAGGAGTGTTTAGCAGGAGTGTTTGACGGTAGGGCTTAAAAGGAGTGGTTAAAAGGAGTGCTTAACAGGAGGGCTTAACAGGAGGGCTTAACAGGGCGGTTTATACGGGGCGAATGGAACCCGCTTCGCCTAAAGCCCAAAGCAGGCACTTTCCTTATCTTTGCCGCCCGGAGCGCCCGTTGGGGGCGAGTTCCGGTTTTTCGTCCGCCCCCTGATGACTATAACCGTACTCAACCGGATTGGCCCCGGGGAAACCGGATGGTTCCACCTCGTTGGTCGCGTAGCCGACTCGCTCGGATATCCCTGTTTTGCGGTCGGGGGAATTGTGCGCAACAGTTTGCTCGGCCTGCCTTCAAAAGATCTGGACTTTGTCTGTGAAGGCAGCGGCATAAGATTGGCAGAAGCAGTCGCAGATGCCCTGGGCCCCAACGTTCAGGTGAACGTATTTCGAAATTTTGGTACCGCGCAGATTCGCCACGGCGAATGGGATTTTGAATTTGTTGGAGCAAGGCGCGAAAGCTATCGCCGGGATTCACGCAAACCGGTGGTGGAGGATGGCAGCATTGAAGATGACCAACTCCGTCGGGACTTTACAGTAAACGCGATGGCCATCCGGTTAAATGCTTCAGGTTTCGGCGAATTGCTGGACCCATTCGACGGCCTGCAGGATCTGGCAGATAAAATCATACGGACTCCCACGGAGCCTGACCGCACCTTCAGCGACGACCCTTTGCGCATGATGCGGGCAATCCGTTTCGCCACACAACTCAATTTTCAGATTGATGACCAAACACTCGAAGCGATCTGGCGCCAAAAAGATCGAATACGAATCATTTCGCAGGAACGAATAACCGAAGAACTCCACAAGATCATTCTGGCTAGAATACCCTCTGGGGGATTCCGGCTGCTTTACGATACCGGTCTTCTCGAGATTATTTTTCCGGAGATGACCGCACTGCAAGGCGTAGAAATCCGCGAGGGAAAAGCGCACAAAGACAATTTTTACCACACCCTGCAGGTACTGGACAACCTCTCCCAGAACACCAACGACCTTTGGCTGCGATGGGCGGCCATTCTGCATGACATTGCGAAACCGCCAACCAAGAGATTTAATCGCGAGGTAGGCTGGACCTTTCACGGACACGAAGTGCTCGGCGCCAAAATGGTTCCGAAGCTTTTCCGCCGGATGAAGCTTCCGCTCGGCGATCCTCTGCGGTTTGTGGAAAAAATGGTGTTGCTACACCTCCGACCAATCAGCCTTACCAGCGAAAATGTCACCGACTCGGCCATTCGTCGCCTGCTCTTTGAAGCCGGAGATGATATTGACCGGCTGATGTTGCTTTGTGAAGCAGACATCACTTCAAAAAATCAAAAAAAGGTTGCCCGCTACCTGGACAACTTCAATATGGTGCGACAAAAGTTGCAGGAAGTGGAAGCTTACGATCGCGTGCGCAACTGGCAACCCCCGATTTCCGGAGAAGATATTATGGAAGCGTTCGGATTGCGGCCTGGTAAAGAAGTTGGAGAAATTAAAAACGCCATACGGGAAGCTATCCTTGATGGGGTGATTCACAACGACGAAGCGGAAGCCAGAAAGTTTATGGTGGAAATGGGATCCAGGATGGGGTTGACGTCGGTCAGCCGTTCAGGGGATCGGTCATGAATCTGCTTTTGCGACCTTGGCGCTGACCGTTTCAGACTTAACTCGCGATGGTGTTTAACTCCCGGGGTGATAGCCAGAGAAAAAGAAAAGAAAAAAATTACCGGATAACCTGACCATGCAAATACCGGCTCCACTACCCTGGGTTGTTTCGGTAGAAGGCGCTACCGCGAGTGGCAAGACCGCCGTTGCCCTGGCGATTGCCACGGGATTTGGAGTTCCGGTAATTTCAGCTGACGCCAGGCAATGTTACCGGGAACTCCGCATCGGAGTCGCAAGACCGACGCCGGAGGAACTGGCCCTTGCTCCCCACTATTTCATTGCGGACCGATCGGTGCAGGAACCGCTTAGCGCTGGCGCTTTTGAACGCGAAGCGCTGAGCCTGCTGAAACAACTACACAGCGCCCATAACGTAGTGGTGGTCGCCGGAGGTTCAGGGCTTTACGTGAAAGCCCTGCTCGAAGGATTTGATCACTTTCCCCCGGTGCCGGAAAAAATCCGCAGCGAATTGAGAGCCACCCTTGAACTGCAGGGAATTTCCGC
This sequence comes from Bacteroidota bacterium, assembly GCA_031402635.1. Classification (GTDB taxonomy): domain Bacteria; phylum Bacteroidota; class Bacteroidia; order Chitinophagales; family BACL12; genus WGOA01. The sequence continues at coordinate 3,998 of JANNSM010000309.1, forward strand.
TTTACAGGAATTGCTTCTGAGCGAAGACCCGGATTACTATCGGGAAGTGGACCGGCATAATCCTCACCGCCTGCTTCGCGCGCTCGAAGTTTGCCGCAGTGCAGGCCTGCCGTACTCCTCTTTCCGAAAAATACTGCCCGGTTCGCGAAAGACCCGGCTGGCGATTCGATCCGTCGGCGAGCGCTGTTGGCGAAGAAATCCGCTCAGCAATCCGGCGGCTTGGAAACACCAGGAGACCACGGAGTGAACCGCACGGTCCACGGACCGGGTCCGCCAAAGCATTGCGACGACAGGAAGTGCCAGAACAACGACAAATCCTGTCAAACGCGTTGCCAGTGAAACCGGCCAAAAAAAGCTGCTGGCAAGCACGCACCACCACCCTATGACAGCGAGATAAAGGCGCAATTCCCGAACGCTGGTGAGTACAAGCCCCATTCTTTTTTGTCC
>JANNSM010000310.1:0-1715 GCA_031402635.1 Bacteroidota bacterium
GTGATGTGGCTGTGGCCGCAAACGAATAAATCCGGGAGCGGTTGATCTTTTAACAGGCCAAGCACTCTTGGTGAATACCGGCCTGGATAGCCACCGATATGGGTCATCCAGATCCGCATTCCTTCGCGCTGAATAAAAACATCTTCCGGAAAACGCCGTCGCATATCGGGAGTATCAATATTTCCGTACACTGCTACCAGCGGTTTGAAGGCGGCCAGTTCATCGGCCACCGCTTCCGATCCGATATCACCAGCATGCCAGATTTCATCCACGCCGGCAAACAGCGTTAAGATCCGCGGATCAAGCCAGCCATGAGTGTCGGAGAGCATGCCGATTTTATGCATGGCTGCCAGCTTGCCTATTTTCTACCACTTTTCGTTTTTCATAGGTCACGATCAACCGGTAAAACATATAAATCCCGATGGTGTAAAGAATTGCCGTAATCAGGAATATCTCCGCATAAGCGACATTGTGGCGGCGAAGAAATGCGAACACCATACTGCTCAAAAACCAGCTTCCCGACCACACAGCACCATTGAGCGCTGCCGTCATTTCCCGGTTTTTGGATCCAACATAAGACATCACCAGTTCGGAAGTCATCGGGTTGGCCATATTCATCAGCGGCTGACGGATGACGTAGAGCAAAATTGCGATACCCAACATGCCCGGCAACTCCCGGAAAAATTCAGTACACGCCAGCCCGACCAGCGCCAGCACGGCAAGACCCTGTGTCAGGGGTACCGCCTTGCGGTAGCCGAATCGTGTTTTGATCCGGGGAACGAGCAGCACTGCGATGCTGGCGACAATAGCAGTCAGGGCGCCCATGAGCGAGAATAAATCGTAATCAACGTTAAAAACCGAGAAGAAAAACAAGTTCATAAACTGAATAGTTAATCCTGCACCCACAGCGATTACCATTGTTGGCATCAAAGCCTTTCCAATGAGTGCCCAGTCTCCTCCGAGCATGGTTTTGTAATCGGGATCATAGCGATCCACGCGAATTCTGGTCATGAAATACAGCGAAACCAACCCACAGAGCGCAAACCCTTCGAGCAATACTTTTTCCGTAAAAAACACGGGATTTACCTTGGTCAGCAGAAAATTCAACCCGCCTGCCAGCACAACGGCAAGGCTCCAGGCCGTAAAATTCAGGGCCAGCGCCTCGGGGTGAAGATCTTCCCGGCAGTTGCGAAGGATATAGGGAACGGATACGGATTGCACCGCAAAAAAGGCAGCACCCCAGGCAACAAATAATGGATACAGCCAGATCTGCGCGCCGGCGCTGACTGCCAGCACCAGTCCCAGTGAAACCAGCGGGAAACAGACCGCGCTGGCATACAGAAATGGTTTGATCGGTCGATGGCGAACATAACGGCCTACCGGATAAGCCAGGATCATCACGGCCAGGTATCGCCACGACAGGAAGCCCGCAATCCGCTCATCGGAAAACCCGCTTTTACTAAGATAAATATTAAATACCAAAAAAAACGCTGCATTGGTCAGGTGCAGAAAAAACTCGGCAATAGTGAAGGAGACGATGTGTCGCTCCAGGCGGCCGTAAACGCGAAAAGGATTCAGACTACAATAAAAGTTGTCCGCGAAGATAGGCAATCAGGGCTGCGGTATCATCCGGATTAACCGGTTGCAAACCGGGTTGGGAGCGGAGCCAGGTCAGTTGGCGCTTGGCGTACCGGCGCGTATTGCGTTTGATAGCC
>JANNSM010000311.1:0-11432 GCA_031402635.1 Bacteroidota bacterium
GTTGGCGATGCGGCCAACAGCACCCTGGATCAGCTCAGCACACACCTGGGTTTCGGTGCTGATGTTCGTATTTCTGACGAAGTCGGACTTTTCCTGCGGCACCGTTTGTTCCGCCAGCAAGACGATGGATTTACACAGGACGACATCAAAGGCCACGAAACCACTTTCGAACTCAAGATCTTCTTCTGATATGCGCAAAAACACATTGATCCTTGCGCTCGCCCTTTTCGCGCAGCCGGTTTTCGGACAGGTGGCCAACAAAATCAGTTTTGGTGGAGCGGGGCGTTTTATTCTCGATCAGGGCCGCATCGGCGGGGAACTGCTGAACGAAGACACCACGACTGCCCGCCGCGAGCTGAACGGCCTCGCGCTTTTTGACCTGGGCATTACCATTCGACCAAACGAAGTCACCGAAATCAAATCGGTGATGCGCGTCGAAAATGATATTGACGGTTTTTGGGGAGCGGGAATCATTTTCCAGCTCCGGGAATTGACGGCCAAAGGCGTGGCCGGCAAAGTGGTGCGATACGCAATCGGCGATATTGATGCGGTGCTCACGCCGTACACGCTCTGGAACAACGCTTCGGAGTTTCGGATGACCAAAACTCCTGCCTTCGAAATTTTCCGCGAGGTGTTGGACTATGAGAGCTACTACGCCGATTCAACGTGGCGGCAGCAGGGCCTCGAAGCCGAATGGACGCTGGATTTTGACCGGGGAATTGACGCGATGACCTTTCACGGTCTGCTCAGCAAAAATCGCCAGACCGATTATTTTACGTTGCCGGACCGTTTGCTGGCTTTTGGCAAGGTCGGTGTGCTGGTCAACGAAGCCTTTGAATTTCAGGTGCAGGCGATTGACCTTTTCGAGGTCGCGCAATCTGCCCAGTTCAATATCGCTGAGCGCGCCCAAAGGGCGGGCAGCGTATTGGCATCAACCGGAGCCGGCTATACTTCCATGAACTGGCGAATGGATGTTGAAGCGGGTGCTTCTTCGGTGCGTTACGCCAATGTTGAGGAAGCTCCGACTGAGCCGACCGAAGATTTTTTTGTGGACGGCGGCATACGGGTTCAATGGCCCGAAAAAAGCCTCCAGACCCGGTTGTCTTACCGCGACGTAGGACCTGATTATCGGGCTCCGGGCGCCCAATCGCGCCGCCTGAACCCGTTCGCAGAGCCGGCGGCCTTCAGTTTTTATACCAACCGCGAATCCCAGCGCCCGGTTTCCATTGCCGATGCCGTCCGGGATCGCTCGCTGTACTACAGAACAATTACTCCGGATCTGACCGACTTCAACCCTTCCTGGGAAAACGCCATGCCTTACGGAATTGCAACTCCCAACCGCCGTGGTCTTACCGCAGAACTGGACTGGTCCGGCGACAGCGCCCGTCGCGTGAATGTTCGGTTTGACGGTTCCTACCTGACAGAAATCAGGGGCGAAGGGACCATCAATAAACGAAGCTTTCTCACCGCAGAAGCATCTTCAGTGGTTCACCTGGCACGTTATGCCGGCTGGGAAAAAATTCTTGATGTCAACGCAGCAGTCCGCTACCAGCGAACGAATCGCGATGGAACCGAAGGCATTGACCTGGTCTCGCTGAGTTCTTCACAGATTGAAGCCGGACTGCAGTGGGAAGTTTATGAAAAACTTGACTTACTGGCGGGGGTGCTTTTTCTGAAGGCTTCCGGCAACGAATACATTGCTGAACGGGATGACTTTAACCAGATTGTTTTCTATGATCGGTACGATGCGGATCTCCAGGAGACCTGGTTCAGCGGAGGCCTGCAGTACCGGTTTAAGGAATCCATTGTGCTCAGCGCGCAATACCAATACCTGGATCGCCAGGACAATCTGAGCACGTCAACCAATTACAACCTGGGGCAGGCTGTATTGCTCTACAACATGTTTTTCTGATGAGTACCTGGAAAAGTTTTTGGTCTGGCGCTTTTGGTCTGCTAGCTATTAGCGGGCTGCTGGCAACAGGTTCATGCCGTGAACTGGACCCGGAAGGTCCTGAACTACAGGACATCTTTGGGGAGTTCAGGATACTGACGCCCCTGACTCAGGACCGCACCACTGTAGATTTTTCGGCTGGTGAAACCGTAGAGTTTATCTCGGAGCTATCCGTTCGCACCGAGTGGACGCTCAGCATCAGGAGCATTGAAACCGGCGCCCGAAAAATTTTGGAGGGCAATGAAAAGCTCATCATGGGCGACGTGGCCCGCTGGAATGGCTCGGTGACTTTCGCCCCTCTTTTTTCTGCCGGTGAGCACATTGTAGCCACCATGCTATTTGCCGATTTCCCAGATTCTACCATGGTCTCCGATACCATTCTGATTACCGGCGCAAAGCCTTTGCCCGCAGGAGGATACCTCATCAGCGATTTTGAAGACCCGGACCAGGTCTTTGAAAAGTTCAGCGAATTCTCGTTTGAAGAAACAAGCAACGGCATCGAGTCGTTGTTTCCCGCAGCGATTGGCAGCAGCTATTGGTACATGTTTGGCCGCGACAACAACAACAGTGTATTCGTCTGTGGCGTGAGAATTACGTCAACTTCCGCGCAGGGCACACCGGTTTACGAATTCGCAACAGAAAACGAAGACAAGGTCTGGTTCAATATGTTTGTATTTGGTCCGGGAGTGCCCAATACCCTGCTGGTCATAGACTTTCAGGAAGACGACAACCTGGATGGCACATACGTCTCCACCCAGGAAGGCACGTATAACTATCAGATCGCCATTGACTGGACTGGCTGGCGCATCATTTCTTTCCCCTATTCGGCAACGGCCATTTCCACCAACGGGGGTCTCGGAAACGTTGACGCTAACGGGAAGCGCGAAGTGGACCGCATCATTGCAACACAGTTTATCTTACTGTCCGCCGGTGGCCAGGAAGACAATCCGGTAGGCTTTGGTCTTGACCACGCCATTTTTACCATTAACGGACCTTTTGAACCGTGAAAGCGATCAATTTCTACCTCATTGGAGCGTTGAGTTTTGCCCTTCTCGGGTCATCCTGCGGGGTGCATCTGGCGGAATTACAACTTGAAGACCCCGTTGGGGTGCGCCGGCAGGAAGAAGCGTTCAATGCGTTCAAAGCAAGGACCGTTTACAGCAACACCACCGGCGACGAAGTTTGGGGACCAGAGGCCTGCGGCGAAATCGCAGTCGGCTCCCGCGGTGCTTTTGAAGGCAACGCCATCCGGGTGATTTGGAACAAAACGCCGGATTGCGACTGGGTTGGAATGGGAATCGGCTGGGATGCCTGGCAACCCAAGGATTTGTCGGGGATCATGGACGAGACTTCGCTGAGCTTTCAACTTCGGGCCGGCAAGGGAGAAAGCCGCATCCCGATTATGATTTTTTTGCTCGAAGATTACGCCGGTGTTCAATCGGCTGCGCCCCTTCGCGCCGGCTACATGGAGCGCTATCCGCTGGATACCACCTGGCGAAAGGTGATTCTTCCGATGAGTGATTTTCCCGCGCAGCGCGACGGCCTTGATCTGACCAACATCAAGCAATTGATTGTTGAACTTCAGGGACAGGCAGACGTCATGCTTGATGATATTCAAATTATTCGCAAGCCGGCTCAGGAGGCGGGAAGCGCCAGTGGCCCAATGGCCAGCATCACCCCGTTGAGCAAACGGCCGGTAGCCTTGTTTGAAGGCAGCCTGCCCAACGGCTGGGGCCTGGAGCGCAACGAATGCCGGGACTTCCGGCTCGATACTGAAGGCCTTGAACTCGACTGGTGGGATAGCTGCCCCTACAGCCCGATGGGCTTTAGCTGGAACCGCTGGCTCGGCGTTGATCTGGGTGATGCCACACGGACCGCACAGCTTGTGGTGGACCTGAAATGGAAGGAAGGCAACGGCGCGCTGATGGCCGGTTTTGAAGATTACGGTGGCGCGAGAACCCTTCTCAACCTCCGGGATTACCCCGCAAGTGCTGACGGACTTTTGCGCATTCCCATGCAGGCTTTTGATTTCGGTGGACGAAAAATTCAATCCGGAAACATCAAGCATTTCATGATTGATGTCTCCGGCCGCGGAGCCGCCCTCGTCCGTTCTATTCGCATTGAAAACCTGCCCGAAAACGCGGCCCCATGAAAACGGCATTTGCTACCACTTTTTTATTGGCTGTGATGGCGTTTCATGCCGATAGCATGCAAGCACAGCCACCCCCTCCGGCGCCTGCCGGCGCGGAGCTGAACCGCCGCGTTGATGACATCCTCAACGGGATGACACTTGAAGACAAAGTGGGCGAAATGACCCAGCTCACCCTGGACATGCTCTGTGTCGGTGAGCCTTACAATCTGGTAGAACCCGTCCGGCTTGACCCGGAGAAAATGCGAAAGGTGCTCGTTGACCTTCGCGTGGGTTCAATTCTCAATGCGCCAAACCATACGCTGCCTCGGGAACGCTGGATCGAAATTATTTCCGCCATCCAGAAAATGGCTACAGAGCAGAAGCCCACCGGCATTCCTGTTTTGTATGGCATTGACGCCATTCACGGCGTGAATTATACCCAGGGCGCAACGCTCTTTCCCCAACAGATTAACCTGGCGGCAACCTGGGACCCGGAAATTGCCCTCAGCACCGGCAAAATAGTGGCTTACGAAACCCGAGCAAGCGGTATCCCCTGGGCTTTTTCTCCTGTGCTTGACATCGGGCGGGATCCGCGCTGGCCAAGGTTCTGGGAAACTTTTGGCGAAGATCCACTACTGGCTTCCCGGATGGGTAAAGCGATCATTCAGGGCTACCAGGGCAACAAACTTTCTGACCCGTTTTCGGTGGCGGCCTGCATGAAGCATTTCCTCGGGTATTCCATGACCATCAGCGGTCGCGACCGCACGCAATCCTGGATTCCTGACCGCGAGTTGCGCGCCATTTTCGCACCCTCTTTCCGCGAAGCCATTGATGCCGGCGCCCGGACCATCATGATCAATTCGGGCGAAATCAACGGCATCCCCGTGCACATCAATCCCGCTATTTTGAAAGGCCTGCTCCGCGATGAACTCGGTTTTCAGGGCGTCGCGGTTTCCGACTGGGAAGACATCAAATACCTCTACACCCGGCACCGGGTTACTGCGGATTACCGCGAGTCAATCGCCATGGCGATCAACGCCGGGATTGACATGAGCATGGTTCCCACTGACCTGGAATTCCCGGTACTGCTTGCTGAACTCGTGCGCGAAGGGCGAGTGCCGGAAGCCCGGATTGATGAAGCGGTTCGCCGGATTATTCGCCTGAAAGTTGAGCTTGGACTTTTTGAATATCCGCTTGGCTCCGAAAAGAAATTCCCCGAATTTGGAAGTGCCGGAAATGCGGAAGCCAGCTACGGCGCAGCCGTAGAATCTATTACGTTATTGCGCAACCGCGACAACGTCCTGCCGCTTTCCCAGGGCTCTCGGATTTTTGTGACGGGCCCGATGGCAAATTCCCTCAACGCGCTGAACGGCGCCTGGACGCACACCTGGCAGGGGTTGGACACCATCTGGAATACCCCCGGCAAACCCACGCTGGTAGAAGCCTTGCGCAAAGCCGCGCCTGGCCGTGTTGACTACCTGCCCGGCAGTTCATTTGATCAGGCTGGAAACCTCACCGAAGTCACGAGTCGCGCACGGCAGGCGGATGTAGTGGTGGTTTGTCTTGGTGAAATGCCTTACACCGAAAAACCTGGCGACATCAGCGATCTCGATCTTCCCCAGGCCCAGAAGGACCTGCTGCGGGCTGCAGAAGCCGCAGGTAAACCGGTCGTGCTGGTTTTGGTCGAAGGGCGCCCCCGCACGTTCGGCGACATCGCTGAATTACCGGACGCGGTGGTCATGGGATATCTGCCCGGCGACGAAGGCGGTCGGGCGCTTGCGGATGTCCTGCTCGGCACCCAGAGCCCAGGTGGCCGCCTGCCGTTTACCTATCCGCGGCACAGCAATGCGCTGTTGACTTACGACCACAAAAGAACCGATGAGCTGGATACAAAATTTGGATGGACGGCTTTCGACCCCTTGTTTGCTTTCGGTGACGGCATGGACTACACCACATTTAGCTGCACAGCCCCTAAGCTTTCCAGCGAGGTCTGGGATGGAAAGGGCGAGCTTGTAGTCAGCGTGGAGGTTAGCAACACCGGCAAGCGTTCCGGCAGCGAGGTCGTGGCTTGCTTCCTGGATGATGAAGTGGCCAGCATCACCCCTCCAGTCAAGCGACTGGTCGGATTTAGCAAGCTGCGTCTTGAGCCAGGGGCCAGTGCCCGGGTAGAGTTCTTCCTCACGGTGAAAGACCTGGCTTTCCTCGGGGCCGATGGACTTTCAAAAATTGAACCCGGAAGTTTTCGGGTAATCGTCAACAAAGGCGAAGCGCGTTTTGAACTTTTATCCACCCTCAAACCTTAATAAAGTAGGATCCTACCGTTTTTTCCTCCCCTTTTTTTTCACCATGAATAATTTCGTTAACCTAACAGCGATTTGTTTGCTGGCAACTGCCTTTAACACTGCTCAGGCTCAGTGTTACCGATTGGTTTGGGAAGATGAATTTGATGGAACCGAGTTGGACACTACCGCCTGGTCTTACCAAATCGGTGATGGTTGCCCGGTCAATTGCACCTGGGGAAACGGTGAGTTGCAGTGGTACACCCGGGAGAACCTAGAGGTGAGCGGTGGAACGATGAAAATCAATATCCGTGAAGAAACCGTGGGCATCAGCACCTATACCTCGGTAAGGCTCAGAACTTACCAGAAAATGCACTGGACCACCGGTCGTTTTGAAGCCAGAATGAAGTTGCCTGTCGGCAAGGGGCTTTGGCCGGCATTCTGGATGCTGCCTGAAGATAACCGGTACGGAATTTGGCCCACCAGCGGCGAAATTGATATCATGGAAATGGTCGGCCATCAGCCGTTTAAGGTTTATGGCACGATCCATTACGGCCCGGCTTATCCGGCAAATCAGTACACAGGCAACAACTACGATTCCCCAACCTCAGGTCTTCACGAAGACTTTCACATCTATGCCATAGAGTGGGAGGAAAATGAAATTCGCTGGTATCTGGACGGGGTGTTGTACTCGACCATGACGCCGGATAATCTGGCTCCTTACCCCTGGCGCTTTAACCGCGATTTTCACTTGCTCCTGAATTGTGCGGTAGGTGGAAACTTCCCGGGCTATCCGGATGGCACGGCGACCTTTCCCCAGGTGATGGAAGTGGATTACGTTCGGGTTTATCAGGATGCCTCTAAAACGATCGTGAGCGGCCCGGAACTGGTGCTGCCCAATTCAGGCAATACGGAATACTATGTTCAGCCGCTCGAAGGCGCTTCCTACACGTGGAGTGTTCCATCCGATGCTACCATTATCTCCGGGCAGGGAACTGCTCAAACCGTGATCGAATGGGGTGAAAATTCAGGAAACATAGAAGTGATTATGGAAAGTCCTGCTTGTACCACGTCGGTGGATCTCCCGGTTGAAGTGTACAAACCTGACTGTGTCGAGGCTCTGCTCGATTATGAAGGAACAGCCCGCGTATCCTGGATTTCTTCGGATGCCGTTTACCAGGACAATATTTCCAATCCCGCGCCTGACGCAGTCAACTCTTCGCCCACCGTGGCCCGCTACGACCGCAATCCGGGAATATCCTACAACGTGTTGCGGTTTACAGCCGACGGCTTCAATGATGCCGCCGTCATGAAAGACGAATTCGTGGTGCTGGAAATGGATGTCTATACCAATGCCCCGCCAGGCGCCCAGATTTCGCTCCAGTTGGAAAATATGCAACTCGCCAGCCTGCCTTACCCCAGTGGACGGAACAGCGTTTTCCAGGCCAATACATCGGTAACCAATGCCTGGCAAAGGCTGCGCTTCAACTTTACGCTGGCTCCCGATGGAGGCACACCCAACAACCGGATTAACCAGTTTTTGATCCTGTTCCAGCCAGGTACTTCCTCCAATGCCTTTTTCTGGTTTGACAATGTCAACCTGGTTGACCCGGCTTGTATTGCGGACGGAATCGCTGCGCCAGCCGCTGAATTTGCCGGTCAGGCCTGGCCGAATCCGGCTGCCGATATGCTGAACTGGCGTGGTCCCCAGCCAGGGCTTGAAGCGGAATTGCTCGATCAGCTCGGACGGGTTCAGCGCATTTTGCCGCTGAACGGAACCGAAGCGAGCTGGTCGCTGCAGGGGCTCGAAGACGGGGTTTACTGGCTGCGCGTTCGCACCGAAGCGGGCTGGTCGGCCATACAGTTTGTAAAAATGTCCAACTGATGATCAGGCCTCTTCTTGTTTTACTGCTTTCCGTTGCGCTTGTTTTTCAAACGTCCGCGCAAGCTGTTCGCGTTGAACTCCGGCAGACAGAGAAGGGATGGCAAATGCTGCGGGGAGGCGAACCGTACTATGTACGCGGAGCAGGCGGCTCCGGCAACCTGGATTTGCTCGCTGCGAGCGGGGGCAATTCTGTGCGCACCTGGAGCCCGGATGATGCCCGGAGCATTCTGGACGAAGCCCAGAAACGAGGGCTGACCGTCATGGTTGGCCTGTGGATGGGACAGGAGCGTCAGGGTTTCAACTACAGTGATCCGTATGCGGTCGAAGATCAGCTCCGCGCTTTTCGCGAGGCCGTGCGCGAACTGAAAGACCACCCGGCCGTGCTGCTTTGGGGGGTAGGCAATGAAGTGGATTTGTTCTACACCGATTTCAAAGTTTGGGATGCTGTAGAGTCTATCTGCGCTATGATCCACGAGGAAGACCCATTCCACCCAACCTGTGTAGTTACCGCAGGCATTGATGTGGCCGAAATACAGATGCTTCACGAAAGAGCGCCCTCAGTGGACATGCTCGGATTCAATACCTATGGTGACCTTCCGCGGGTGCCCCGCCTGGTTGACCGCTATGGCTACACAGGCCCCTACCTTATCACCGAATGGGGCACCGATGGTCACTGGGAAGTTCCCAAAACGGACTGGGGTGTTCCCGTAGAGCCCACCGGCACGGAAAAAGCGCGACTCTACGCGGAGCGTTACGCCAGTGCAATTGCCTCGGATAGCGCACAATGCCTCGGCTCTTACGCTTTCCTTTGGTCGCAAAAGCAGGAAACCACACCCACCTGGTACGGGGTATTTCTTGAAGACGGCAGCCCTACCGCCAGCATTGATGCACTGGCCGGTTCCTGGGGCAAAGCCCCGCAAAACCAGGCGCCGGTGCTCGAGGCCTATACCTTCAACGATCGGAATGCCTACAGCAGCGTCCACCTGAGCGGCGGGGAGAGCGTTAAGATTCAGGCGCTTCTCCGGGACCCCGAAGGCAAACCATTGCGCATTCGCTGGGAATTGCTGCCCGAAAGCCAGGACATCAAGGCAGGCGGCGATAAGGAAGAGCGCCCTTCGGCCCTTCCTGTTTCTATTTCCGGAGATGTGGAAAGCGGATTTACATTGCGGGCCCCTCGTCAGCGCGGCTCCTACCGGTTGTTTGTTTACGCCTATGATGACGGGGGAAAAGCGGTTTGCGCCAATTTTCCTTTTTATGTGGATTGATGCGGCAATCAGATTAGCGGACAGTAGCCGCTAAACTGGCTAGCGGCCCTTTTCCGAAGCCAGGTTTTTGCGCCCGCTGAACCAGCCGCAAACCTTCCGCCGTATCTTTAAGGACCATGACTTTTTTCCGCCGGGGCATTATTGCCGGGCTATCCGCACATCATTTTGTGGTGTTTTTCCTGATGGCTGGTTTGCTCACGGGTCTCAAGACCGTCGCGCAAACGCAGCCCAACATCATTTTCATTCTGGCAGATGATCTTGGCTATGCAAGCCTGGGTTGTTATGGTCAGCTTTCGCGCGATACGGCCGCCCTCCCCGCACTGCGGACTCCCTACCTGGACACCCTTGCCGCCCGCGGCATCCGCTTTACCGATCACTACTCCGGAGCGCCAACCTGTGCACCGGCCCGTGCCACCCTGCTCACAGGACTTCATACCGGCCATGTCAACATCCGCGCAAACCGCGGCTTCAGTCCCGGCAATGAACCGCTGGACAGCGTGCCCACGCTTGCCGGCGCTTTACAGGATGCCGGATATCGCACCGTTGCCATTGGCAAATGGGGGTTGGGCGGAGAAGTGAGCCAGAACTATGAGGCGCATCCATTGCGGCGCGGCTTCGGCGAATACTTTGGCGTGTTGGACCAGACGCAGTGCCATCAGCAATACCTGGACCGCGTCACCAGCCTGAACCCGGGCGCTGAAATCTGGCAGGATTATTCCCGCATCTTGCCCGGCATGGATGTTCCCGAAACTTATGCCAACAACCTTTTCGGGCAGCAAGCCCTTCGCGTCATCGCGGATGCCTATGACGAAGGGCCGTTTTTTATCTACCTGGCGCTGACCACTCCCCATGCGCGCATGGAGTCGCCGCCATCCGGGCTCTCCTTGCGCGAGGACACCGCCGATTGGCCGGACCACGAAAAAGCGTATTCCGCCATGGTCAGCTCCATGGATTTTCAGGTTGGCCGGATCATGCGCGCTCTGGACAGTCTTGGCATCGCGGATCAGACGATAATCATGTTCAGCAGCGACAACGGGCCTCACGATGAAGCGGGAAGTTTGGGAACCACACCGCCGCATGACTGGGAATTTTTTGACGAAAACGCACCGTATCGCGGGCGAAAACGCCAGTTGCTTGAAGGGGGTATCCGCGTACCGCTGATCGCCTGCTGGCCGGGCGTCATTGCGCCGGGAACCGTTTCGGACCTGCCCTGTGGAAATTGGGATCTGTTTCCAACCCTGGCCGAGCTGGGTGGTGCCGCCATTCCCCCGGAAATTGACGGTTTGTCCGTTGCCCCAACGTTGACCGGGTTGGGAAGGCAACAGCACCATTTCGCCCTGTACTGGGAATTTGAAGATTTGTTTCTCCGGCAGGCCATTCGGATGGGACCGTGGAAAGCGCTCCGCAACGGCCACACGGCGCCGGTTCAGCTCTACAACCTTCCCGACGATCCGGGCGAGGCGCTGAACCTGGCTTTATCACAACCCGGTCTGGCGCAGCAGATGGCGGATTACATGCTCTGCCTTCGCGAGCCTTCCCCGGATTTTCCTTCACCGATTGACGGCTGGCCTGTGCCCGATTGCCCGTTTTTTACCTTGAGCCTGACGCAACCGGAGGAGGACAGCCGCGTTGTTCAGCCGGAATTGCAAGAACTCACGTTGATGGTTTCCGCCGCTTCGCAGGATGATGCTCCGCTGACGGTTCAGATTTTTTACCAGTCCGGAGTCCCGGTCGAATTGGCCCTCGAGCCTTCCGCAGACGGACTCTGGCGTGCGGACTGGACACCGCCTGGTTACGGCATGCACACCTTCCAATTGATTGCCCGGCATCCGGATGGCCGGGAGTTTGAACGGCAGGTTTCTTTTGAAGTGGCCTCTTGTCCGCTTGTGCAACTTTCACCGGCCCTGTGGACGGTGTCGGC
>JANNSM010000312.1:0-1816 GCA_031402635.1 Bacteroidota bacterium
ACGGGGTTGTGGGCGTGTTGCAGCAGGTACGGCGAAGTTTCCTGCGCTAATCGGTTCGGCATGGTCCCGGAAGTCAGTTCAAGGCAGCAGTAACGGGGGAAAAATACCCCGCCCGTGGCGGGTTTACCACAAAAAAATCAACCGGCAAAAATCAACCCGCAAAAATCAACCGGCAAAAATCAACCATTGACCTCGCGCAGGTAGCGTTCAATTGCCGTGGTCATGGAGGGAATATCCGGCAGAACAGGCGCCTCAACATCCAGGCGAAGGCCCGTTTCCAGCACTGCGGCTTTGGTGGAACTGCCAAAAGCGGCAATCCGGGTGAAGTTCTGCTTGAAGTTGGGAAAATTGATGAACAGCGATTTTACCCCGGCAGGACTGAAGAACACAATCATGTCATAGAAAATATCCTCAAGGTCTGAAAGATCGGCTGCAACTGTTCGGTAAATCACGGCTTCCGCGTACTTGAACCCTTGTTTGGCCAGGAAATCCGGGATCTCCGGAGCCCGGATATCGGAACAGGGAAAAAGGAAACTTTCCTTGTCTCTGTGTTTCTGCAGCAGATCGAGCAGACTTTGAAGCTGGCCCTTGCCAAAAAATACTTTGCGCTTGCGATACTGGGTGTATTTCTGCAAATACAGGGCTACGGTCTCCGAATCGCAGAAAAACTTGGTTTCCGGATTGGTCTTGATCCGCAATTCCTCGCACATGCGAAAGAAATGGTCAATGGCGTGGCGGCTGTTAAAAATAACCGCACTAAACTCTTCAATATGCACCTTCGACTTCCGGAATTCCTTGCCTTCAATGGCATCTACCTGAATGAAGGGACGGAAGTCAATTTTAATCTTAAACCGCTCGGCAAGGTCCAAATAAGGTGACTTGCCTTCCGGTTTCGGCTGGGAAATCAAGATGGATTTCACCGGCCGTTTTGTGGGATCCGCAGTCAATACATTAGGTTTAGCTTTTCGCACCGAATCCTGTTTAACCACTTGACAACCAATCCGTCAGGCCCTTAAAAGCAACAGCCAGGGGCGCGATTTCAAGGGTGCAAATATACAAAACAAAAGCAAAACCGTTGCGGCGAAGGGGTCCGGCACCTACTTCCAGTCCCCGGAAGGACCGCAACCCAAAGAGCGCCAGGAGCATCAATGCAGAGGTAATCGCCATGGCTCCGGCCAGTATTTCGGGGGCATAGGCCATCAGGAAGAGGAAAGGCAACAACAGAATTCCGGCAACGGCCTGCAACAGGGTGATATCAAAGCCGAAAAGTGCCATATCGTCTTCGGCCCGAAACAGCATTCCGGTAAGCCTCCGCAGTGCATCGCGTACAAAAACCACGAAAATCACCCCCACGATGCATCTGCCCAATGACAGGGTACCGGCAAAGGGCAACCCTTCAACGCCGAGACGCTGGAGAACCAGCCAGCACCAGGTGCCAAGCGATGAACAAAACAGCGCAAAAAGTAAAATGCCGTGCGCTGTCAGGGCAAATTCGCGGTCCCGCTGTAGCTGGTGCGCCAGATTCTGATTGCCGAGGGCACGCCACCACTCGCGCAGATCCCGCGAAAATTGTACCCGGATGACCACAATCAACAACACCAGCGCCATCAGCCAAAAAAACAACCAGTCCGGTTGTTCTTCACCCGCCGGCCTTACCCGCCTTGGCTGCAAATCGGAAACGAAAACCACCGGACGTTGCAGGGGCGGGAGTGAATTCAACTGCGACCATACCCGGGGATCAACCTCGGGTCTCCACAAACTGTCCGGCAAAAAGGCCGTCGTATCCGTCAATTCAACAGCAGTATCCTGCTGCGCG
>JANNSM010000313.1:0-8801 GCA_031402635.1 Bacteroidota bacterium
AGTGCTCTACCGCTGAGCTACATCGGCTTGAAACCGACTGTGAGATCCGGCAACCGGGTAAAACCCGGATATCTGACCAAACGTTGAGCGGGAGACGAGACTCGAACCCGCGACCCTCAGTTGGTAGAGCATCAGCCTTCCAAGCTGAGGGTCGCGGGTTCGAGTCTCGTCTCCCGCTCAACGTTTGGTCAGATATCCGGGTTTTACCCGGTTGCCGGATCTCACAGTCGGTTTCAAGCCGATGTAGCTCAGCGGTAGAGCACTTCCTTGGTAAGGAAGAGGTCTCGGGTTCAAATCCCGACATTGGCTCAGTAACCGGCAACCGGAAACGGCCTTGATTTTTTCACGATAGAAAAACAACAATAGTTAGTTAAAAACACTCGTCATGGCGAAAGAGAAATTCGAACGTACTAAACCCCACGTTAACATAGGTACGATCGGACACGTTGACCACGGCAAGACGACCCTGACGGCTGCCATTACGCACGTACTGGCCAAAAAGGGTCTTGCCACAAAGAAAGACTACGATTCCATTGATGCGGCTCCGGAAGAGAAGGAGCGCGGGATCACGATTAATACTGCCCACGTGGAGTATGAAACCCTGAGCCGCCATTATGCGCATGTGGATTGCCCCGGTCACGCTGACTACGTGAAAAACATGGTTACCGGTGCCGCCCAGATGGACGGTGCTATTCTGGTGGTTGCCGCAACCGATGGTCCGATGCCGCAGACGCGGGAGCACATTCTGCTGGCCCGCCAGGTAGGTGTGCCAAAGATTGTTGTTTACCTCAACAAAGTGGACCTGGTGGATGACCCGGAGCTGATCGAACTGGTTGAAATGGAAGTTCGCGACTTGCTGAGCTTCTACGATTACGATGGCGACAACATCTCGATCATCAAAGGCTCCGCGCTTAAGGCACTCGAAGGTGAGGCAGAAGGCATGAAGTCAATTGACGAGCTGATGGATGCCGTGGATAAAGACATTCCGGTGCCTCCACGTCTTACCGAACTGGATTTCCTCATGCCGGTTGAAGACGTGTTCTCCATTACCGGTCGCGGAACCGTGGCAACGGGTCGTATCGAGCGTGGCATCATCAACAGCGCCGACCAGGTTGACATTATCGGTCTTACGACGGAGAAACTGTCTTCCGTGGTAACGGGTGTTGAAATGTTCCGCAAAATCCTCGATCGCGGCGAAGCCGGTGACAACGTCGGTTTGTTGCTTCGCGGTATTGACAAGAACGACATCAAGCGCGGCATGGTTATTATCAAGCCGGGCTCGGTGAAGCCGCATACCGAATTCAAGTGTGAGGTTTACGTCTTGAAGAAAGAAGAAGGTGGACGCCACACACCGTTTTTCAACAACTACCGCCCGCAGTTTTATTTCCGGACCACGGACGTGACCGGAGAAATCAAACTTCCGGAAGGTGTCGAAATGGTTATGCCGGGTGACAACATCTCCATTACGGTGAATTTGATCTACCCGATCGCCATGGAAAAAGGTCTTCGTTTCGCTATCCGTGAAGGTGGCCGCACAGTGGGTGCAGGTCAGGTAACGGAGATTCTCAAATAAGTAACTCAAACCAGAAATCAGCCGTGGTCTCTGCCAGATGAGACGGGAAGCGGCGCGTTTGCATTGGGGTCCTGAAGAATGTTCTTCTTCGGACGCTGGCAAACGCGCCGCTATCCTCGCCTTAAACGGCGAAAGCTACGCTAACGGGATACGGGTGTAGCTCAATTGGTAGAGCGGCGGTCTCCAAAACCGCAGGTCGGGAGTTCGAGCCTCTCCACCCGTGCAAAGAACGAAGGACCCATTATGGAAAAACTAATCCAGTACTTCAAAGATTCCTACCAGGAATTGATGTACAAAGTGACCTGGCCTTCTTTGCCGGAGCTCCAGGGCTCAACGATTATTGTGTTTGTGGCATCGCTAATGATTGCCATCATGATTGCGTTGATGGATCAGTTAACCAGGGTATCCCTGCAGGCATTTTACGGATTGTTCAGTTAAAAACCGGAGAGAGCCGGCAGAGAGATCATGAACGAAGAGGATCGGAAATGGTATGTCCTTCGGGTTATCAGCGGCAAAGAACGCAAGCTGAAGGAGTACATTGATATGGAGATCACCCGATCCGGATGGGAAAAATCCATCACCCAGGTGCTGGTTCCTACGGAAAAGGTTTACAAGATAAAAAACGGGAAAAGGGTCATCCAGGAGCGCAACTTCTATCCCGGTTATATCATGATCGAAGCAACCACAGCCGGATTAACCGGTGAAATGATTTCTACGATCAGAAACATTACCGGGGTGATTCATTTTCTGGGCAAGGAAACACCCATTCCGTTGCGCAAATCCGAAGTGAACCGGATTTTGGGTAAGGTGGATGAAATGCAGGAAGAGGGCACTTCCATGAATGAACCGTTCATTTTAGGAGAAACGGTGAAAATTATAGACGGACCCTTCAATGAGTTCCTCGGTGCCATCGAGGAAATTCACGAAGAGAAAAAGAAACTCAAAGTCAACGTGAAGATTTTCGGCCGTAAAACACCGGTTGAATTGAACTTCATGCAAGTTGAAAAACAGCACTGATCATGGCTAAGGAAGTTGATGGTTACATCAAGTTACAGATTAAGGGCGCACAAGCTAACCCTTCACCTCCTGTTGGTCCTGCCTTGGGTTCCAAGGGATTGAATATCATGGAATTTACCAAGCAATTCAATGCCCGCACCCAGGACAAAAACGGTCAGATCCTGCCGGTTCTGATTACTTACTACAAAGACAAGTCCTTTGACTTTGTGGTAAAAACCCCACCTGCCGCCATCCTGATTCTGGAGAAAAGCAAAATCAAGAGCGGTTCCCCAGAACCAAACCGGAATAAAGTCGGTTCCATTTCCTGGGATCTCTGCCGGGAGATTGCTGAGATAAAGATGCCTGACCTGAATGCATTTTCCATTGAATCCGGAATGCGCATGGTTGCCGGTACTGCCCGCAGTATGGGTATAAATGTTACCGGGACGCCGCCCTGGGAAAAAGCCTGAACCCAAAGCCTGAACCCAAGGCCTGAACCCAAGACCTGAACCCAAGACCTGAATCGAACGCCTGAATCAAAAGAGGATTCCTTCCACCCAGCCTGAACTGACCCCGCCAGAATCGCCTTTAAACTGTCCCGAGCCGTGAAACTCACCAAGAAGCGAAAAATCGTTGACGCAAAAGTTGACAACGAGAAATTTTATACCCTCACGGATGCCTCCACGCTGATCAAAGAGGTTACCAAAACCAACTTTGATGCTTCTGTGGATGTCCATATCCGCCTGGGAGTAGATCCCCGCAAAGCCGATCAGGCACTGCGTGGAACGGCCAGCCTCCCGCACGGCACCGGCAAAACCAAGCGCGTGCTTGTTTTTTGCAATCCTGACAAGGTCGAGGAAGCCAGGGCAGCCGGAGCAGACCATGTTGGTCTTGAAGACTACATCAAAAAGGTTTCCGAAGGCTGGACGGACGTTGACGTGGTTATTGCCACCCCCAATGTCATGGCCCAGATCGCCAAGCTGGGTCGTATTCTGGGTCCCCGTGGATTGATGCCCAACCCCAAGGTGGGTACGGTAACGCTCGAAGTTGGCGCTGCTGTTACCGATGTCAAAAAAGGGAAAGTTGCCTTTAAAGTTGACAAATACGGGATCATTCACAGTTCTGTTGGCCGGGTTTCTTTTGACCAGCAACAGATTCGCGAAAACACCGAGGAGCTTCTCCAAACTCTATCGCGCATGAAACCCTCTTCGGCCAAGGGTATCTATTTCAAGAGTATTTACATGGCCAGCACCATGAGCCCATCCATAGCCATTGATCCCAAATCAGTTCCTGGCATCCATTCCTGATAAACCCCTCACCGCTCTGGGGATCAACCTCCCTGCGAGGCCCCGATAAACGCATTTCGCGATGACGAAAGAACAGAAAATCGCTGTAGTAGAATCCCTCAAGGAAAAGTTTGCGAACAGCCAATACTTCTACCTCGCAGATTCTTCGGAACTCACCGTAGCGGAAGTCAATGACCTCAGGGCGTTGTGTTTCGAGCGTGGCGTCAGCCTCACGGTAGTCAAGAATACGTTGGTCCGCAAGGCTTTCGAGGCTATCGGCGACCAGTACTCAGAATTGTACCCGGTACTGAGCGGTCCAACTTCCGTTATGTTTGCCGAAGTGGGTAATATCCCTGCCAAGGTGATTCAGGAATTCCGGACCAAGAATGAAAAACCCATTCTCAAAGCAGCCTGGATTGACTCCGGTATTTTTATTGGCGATGAACAGTTGACCGCCCTGGTTAACCTCAAATCCAAAGAGGAGCTCATCGGTGAACTGATCGGATTGTTGCAAAGCCCGGCCAAGAATGTGATCAGCGCTCTCCAGAGCGGTGGTGGAAAACTTGCCGGTATCCTAAAAACCCTCTCCGAAAGACCCGAGTAACAACCCGAAGCGTGACCAACGCTTTATCAAAGGTCAAACAATAAGTCAAAAACCCTGGTTACAGGTGTCAAAATAAACTGTTACGCATAGCTTCCCCTTACAAACAGTTTGAACAACCCGGCTACCCATCGGTAGCAAAACAACGTAGAAACTCATGGCGGATCTTAAAGATTTTGCAGAAAAACTGGTTAACCTGACGGTTAAAGAAGTTAACGAACTGGCCGGCATCCTCAAAGAGGAGTATGGCATCGAACCGGCTGCGGCCGCAGCTCCCGTGATGATGGCTGCTGCAGGTGGAGGAGCCGCAGCGGCCGTAGTGGAGAAGACTGAATTTGATGTTATCCTGACCTCCGCCGGAGCAGCCAAGCTCTCCGTGGTTAAAGTGGTGAAGGAACTCACCGGCTTGGGCCTGAAAGAAGCCAAAGACCTGGTTGACGGCGCTCCTAAGCCGATCAAAGAAGCGGTCTCCAAAGAAGAAGCCGAGAGCATTAAAGCCAAATTGGTTGAGGCAGGAGCAGAAGTAGAGGTGAAGTAACACCCCTGCCTCGCGCTTTTCCACCGACCAAACCGGCTTAATCTTGGAAGACCTCTTTTCTCGAACCGACATACGAAAATCCTCTGACAGCCCTGACATGAGCAGGGCTTTCGGAGTTGTGTATGGTCACCATCTGGCCTTCCTTTCCCTGACCTTTAAAACCCGCTGCGCCGCCCATGTCTAACAGGACTGCCTCCCAGGAGCGTGTGAGCTTTGGCAAGATTCGGAATATGGCCGAATCGCCGGACCTTCTCGACATCCAACTTCAGTCTTTCCGCGACTTCTTCCAGCTGGATACCACTCCGGAAAACCGGAACCAGGAAGGGTTGTACCGGGTATTTACCGAGAATTTCCCCATCTCGGATACCCGGAACATTTTCGTGCTTGAGTTCCTCGACTACTTTGTTGACCCCCCCCGGTACACGATGGAAGAGTGCATTGAGCGCGGTCTGACCTATTCGGTACCGCTGAAGGCGAAGCTGAAACTTTCCTGCAACGATGAAGAGCACGTTGATTTCGAAACAATTGTTCAGGATGTTTTCCTCGGGAACATCCCCTACATGACTCCGAAAGGAAGCTTTATCGTCAATGGAGCGGAGCGTGTTGTCGTGACCCAGTTGCACCGTTCCCCCGGTGTATTTTTCGGGCAGAGTCTTCACCCCAACGGCACTAAGATATTCTCCGCCAGGGTGATTCCGTTTAAAGGAGCCTGGATGGAATTCGCCACGGACATCAACAACGTGATGTATGCCTACATTGACCGGAAGAAGAAATTCCCGGTCACTACGTTGCTCCGTGCCATCGGCTACGATTCCGATAAAAACATCCTTGAACTCTTTGGCCTGGCCGAAGAGGTTAACGCCAATAAGGCCACGCTGAAGAAGCATCTCGGTCGCAAACTGGCCGCCCGTGTGCTGCGCAGCTGGATCGAGGATTTTGTGGATGAGGATACCGGTGAAGTGGTTTCCATCGAGCGCAACGAGATCATCCTGGAGCGCGATACCATCCTGGACGAGGCCAACATGGAGGCCATCCTGGAAACGGAAGTGAAGAGTATCATCCTTCAGCGGGATGAGATGAGCAACGATTACGCCATCATCTACAACACCCTTCAGAAAGACACGTCCAACTCGGAGATCGAAGCTGTTCAGCACATTTACCGCCAGTTGCGGGGCTCCGATCCCCCGGATGAGGAAACTGCACGCGGGATCATTGACAAGCTGTTCTTCTCGGACAAACGCTATGATCTGGGCGAAGTCGGCCGTTATAAAATCAATAAGAAGCTTGGACTGACCCTTGGTGAAGAAGTCCGGGTTCTGACCAAAGAGGACATCATCTACATCGTGCAGTACCTGGTTCAGCTCAGCAACCAGAAAGCCGAAATTGATGATATTGACCACCTGAGCAACCGCCGGGTGCGCACCGTAGGTGAGCAATTGTACGCTCAGTTTGGCGTCGGTCTGGCGCGCATGGCCCGCACAATCCGCGAGCGGATGAACGTTCGGGATAACGAGGTATTTACCCCGATTGACCTGATTAATGCGCGGACACTGTCGAGTGTCATCAACTCTTTTTTTGGCACCAGCCAACTCTCGCAGTTCCTCGATCAGGTCAACCCATTGGCCGAAGTCACTCACAAGCGACGCATCTCTGCACTGGGCCCTGGTGGTCTTTCCCGCGAACGCGCCGGCTTTGAGGTACGCGATGTGCATTACAGCCACTACGGCCGCCTGTGTACCATTGAAACGCCGGAAGGTCCCAACATCGGTCTGATTTCCACCTTGTGTGTGCACGCCAAGATCAACAAGATGGGCTTCATCGAAACGCCCTATCGCGTTGTTCAGAAAGGTACGGTTGACCTCGAAAATGTCTTCTACCTGACGGCAGAAGAAGAGGACAACCTGAAGATTGCCCAGTCGAATGCGCCACTGGATGCGAAAGGGCATTTCGCTATGGACCGGATCAAAGCCCGTGAACACGGCGATTTTCCGATTCTCGGACCCTCCGAGGTGGAGTACATGGACGTTGCTCCCAACCAGATCGTCGGGGTGAGCGCATCGCTGATTCCGTTCCTTGAACACGATGACGCCAACCGGGCACTGATGGGCTCAAACATGCAGCGCCAGGCCGTTCCTCTGCTGCGGCCCCAGGCCCCCATTGTAGGCACTGGCCTGGAGCGCAAAGTCGCTTCGGATTCCCGGATGTTGCTCAACGCCGAGGGAGCCGGACTCGTTGAATACGTAGACGCCGTTGAAATTCACGTTCGCTACGACCGTGATGCCGACATGGAAACCGTCAGCTTCGACGACAGCCTGACCGTTTACAAGCTCCAGAAATTTCAAAAGACCAACCAGAATACCTGCATCAACCTCAAGCCCATCGTGAGCCGGGGAGATCGGGTTGAAAAAGGCCAGATTCTCTGCGAAGGCTATGGCACCGACAAGGGTGACCTGGCTCTGGGAACCAACCTCAAAGTAGCGTTCATGCCCTGGAAGGGTTACAACTTTGAGGACGCCATCGTGATCTCCGAGCGGGTAGTTCGTGAAGACATCTTCACTTCCCTGCACATTGAGGAATTTGAGCTCGAAGTTCGCGACACCAAACTCGGTGAAGAGGAATTGACGCCGGATATCCCGAACGTTTCCGAAGACGCCACCCGCGACCTGGATGTTGATGGGATTATCCGTGTCGGGGCTACGGTTAAAGAAGGCGATATCCTGATCGGGAAGATCACGCCCAAAGGCGAAAGCGATCCCACCCCGGAAGAGAAATTGCTGCGAGCCATCTTTGGCGACAAGGCCGGCGACGTCAAGGACGCTTCGCTCAAGGCCCCTCCGTCGCTGTCGGGTGTGGTGATCGGCACCCGCCTTTTCGCCCGCAAGCGCAAAGACAAAGACAGCAAATCCAAGGAGAAAACCTCGCTGGATAAGCTGGAGAAAGACCACCAGAAAGTGCTGGACGAGATCCGCAAGGTACTGGTCGAAAAACTGATGACCCTGCTCAAAGAAAAAAAGTCGGCAGGCATCAACAACAAGTTTAAAGAGGAGATTGTGCCGAAGGGCGTGAAATTTACGGCCAAGCTGCTAAGCGAAATCAACTACGACAACATCAGTCCCTACAACTGGACTTCGGTTGATCGTACCAACGACCTGGTTCGCGCACTGTTGCACAATTACGATATCAAAGTCAACGAAGAACTCGGCCACTACAAACGGGAAAAGTTCAACATCTCGGTCGGCGATGAACTCAACAGCGGGGTGCTCAAACTGGCCAAGGTTTACCTGGCCAAGAAGCGCAAGCTCAAGGTGGGTGACAAGCTGGCCGGCCGCCACGGCAACAAAGGCATTGTCGCCCGGATTGTTCGGGACGAAGACATGCCCTTCCTGCATGACGGAACTCCGGTTGACATCGTACTCAATCCGCTTGGTGTGCCTTCCAGGATGAACCTCGGTCAGATCTACGAAACGGTGCTGGCATGGGCAGGAGTCAAGCTCGGAATCAAGTTTGCGACGCCCATTTTTGACGGCGCTTCCCTGGATGAAATTGACTCTTACGTCCAGAAGGCAGGGCTGCCCTCCTTCGGCCAGACGTTCCTCTATGACGGGGAGACCGGCGAGCGTTTCAATCAACCCGCAACCGTGGGGGTCATCTACATGCTCAAACTGAGCCACATGGTGGATGACAAAATGCACGCCCGCTCGATCGGACCTTACAGCCTCATTACCCAACAGCCGTTGGGTGGAAAGGCCCAGTTCGGCGGTCAGCGTTTTGGGGAAATGGAAGTTTGGGCGCTGGAGGCCTACGGTG
>JANNSM010000314.1:0-6109 GCA_031402635.1 Bacteroidota bacterium
AAAGGCTCAGGTTGGAAGCACCGGTCAGTTAGACGGACGGATCAACACCATCAACACCGCGGTGCCTTTTCTCCGAATCGCCCCCAATGCCCGCTCAGGCGGCATGGGTGATCTTGGGGTGGCCATTTCGCCCGATGCCAATGCCATCTTCTGGAACGCGTCCAAATTGGCTTTTGTGGAAGACGAAATGGGTTTTTCGCTCACCTATACCCCTTGGCTTAAGCAACTGGTCAACGACATTTATCTGGCCTACCTAAGTGGCTACAAACGGATTGATGATCTGCAGACCCTCGCTTTTTCGCTGCGGTATTTTTCGCTGGGCAACATTGTGTTTACGGACATTACCGGAACGGAAACCGGACAGGGGCGCCCCAATGAGTTTGCGGTTGACGTAGCCTATGCCCGCAAATTGAGCGACAACATCGGTGCCGGCGTCAACCTTCGCTACATCTATTCCAACCTGGCCAGCGGCCAGACCGTGAACGGAATCAATATTCAGCCGGGTCAGGCATTTGCTGCCGACATCAACTTCTACGGACAGCACGACGTCAATATCAGCGATCTCGAAACCCAGCTGGCCTGGGGAATCAACGTGTCCAACATCGGCACCAAGATTTCTTATACGGACAACGCCGAAAACAGGGACTTTTTACCGACCAACCTCGGAACCGGCGTAGCGTGGACCATCAATGTGGATGAGTTTAACACCATTATGGTGGCCACGGATATCAACAAGTTGCTGGTGCCTACCCCGGATACCATTGACAGCAATCCTTCCAACGGAATTTTCGACTACAAAGAGCAGAGTATCGTCTCCGGTATGCTGACCTCGTTTTCCGATGCTCCGGATGGTTTTTCCGAAGAGCTGAGGGAACTGATTTACAGCGTTGGAGTGGAGTATTGGTACGACCAGCAGTTTGCCGTTCGCGCCGGTTATTTCAACGAGCATTCCACCAAAGGCAACCGTAAGTTTTTCACTGTTGGTCTGGGTCTGAAGTACAATGTATTTGGCCTTGATTTCAGTTATCTGGTTCCCACCTCCAATCAGCGCAACCCGCTGGATAATACGCTTCGGTTTTCCCTCAGCTTTGACTTCAATAATCTGAAGGGTAAGACGAAGGAAGTGGAAGGATCCTGATTCGGTTCCCTGCTGCCGGCTGATTTTTCAACAGCCTGATCCCGCCCCTGCCGGTTTACCGGCAGGGGCGGGGTGTTTTATGCCAAAGTCCCATGAATTTAACGGCAGGGGCGGGGGCTTTTATGCTAAAGTCCCTTGAATTTAACGGCAGGGGCGGGGTGTTTTTGATCTCCTGTCAACACGTTACGCATTGGGCTGAAAAAAATGTGGCGATGGACGCTATTTTTTCCCCCTACACAAACCTGTCACGAAACGGCTCACCGGTATCCGGCTGATTGCTTCCGATTCTTTTATACCGGACCGAAGGTCACAACCGTGCATTACTGGCGGACAACATTCTCCAAAGTGAAGAATTACAGCCGTTGCTGAGTCTTTCACAAAAAACCTGAATTGTTATTTTAATTAAACTATAAAGTATTGAATTACATTAATTAGTGTTGTTTTCAGCGTAACTTTTTGCTTTGTTGCACCAACCCGCTTCCGTACCTTCATGAAAGCAAACTGCCGGAGGGATTTTGATCATCATCATTTTCCTTCATGCGCACATCGTCTTTTCCTCTCCTGGAAGCGATCCTTGTTCTGGTTCTGGTACAACCATTGGGTTTCCTTGCCTCGGCAGGAAGCGGATCCCTGGGGTATTCGCGCTATGGTGGCAATGGCCAGGCTGATTCAGCCGGCTCCATGATGCTGGCAGATGACCCTATTCGTCAGGTTTCAAGTGAAGAGCCTTCTGCGGCAACTGATCCGGCCAAACCTGCCGAAGCTGATACTCGCTTCGGCACCGGTGTCTGGGAAACCGGTTTTGCAGGACTTGCCTTACCCTCATCATACTATTCCAATGTCGGCGAAGGGTTAGTGATTCCGGGCATTGAACACTTTCCAGAAAGTCGAATTCTGATCTTTGACAGCCATGGGCATCGGGTTTATTCCCAACGGGGATATTCCAATAGCTGGACGGGAACCGACCGGGAAGGCCATTTGCTTCCAACCGGTACCTACTTTGTGATTGTTGAGATTGACGGCTTGGGCGATGATGTTCAGGCGTATCTCAACCTGATCCATTAGGCTCCCGCTCACCCCCTGGATCCAATCAGGATATTCTGCTGAGGTTTAATTCCGGTTCTTCAACCGATCGGCAGCCCTTTTTTCCAGGCCAGCACAAAGGGGTTGCTCCGCTGCTCGCGGCCAACCGTTGTCTCGTTCATATGACCGGGTAACAGGCGGGTCTGTTCGGGCAGGCTGAGGAGTTCGCGCTCAATACTTTGCAGGAGCATCTCCGCATTTCCCCCGGGCAAATCCGTGCGGCCTATGCTTCCGGCAAACAATGTGTCTCCGCAGATTACATAGCCATCCCGGCGGTTGTAAAAGCAAATTGATGCCGGCGAATGGCCCGGCGTAAATAAAACCTCCAGTACGGTCTGGCCAAACCGGACCAGGCTTCCGGGCTCCAAAAAAGAGCCAATGGGCGGAGACGGGTCATAATGCACCCCGAATGCACCGGCAAAAACCCCTGCCGCTTCCAGGACCACTACCTCCCCCTGGTGGCATTCCGGGGCTAACTTCCACGTTTCTGCTACGTATCGGTTGCCAAAGACATGGTCTATATGGCAATGGGTGTTCAGCAGCCGAACCGGACGCAGGTTGTATTCGTTGATATATAAGGTCAGCTCAAGCCGTTCGTCTGCATCGGCGCAACCCGGGTCAATGATCACACATTCGCCGGAGGGATCGGCAATCACATACGTGTTTTCGGCAAACGGACTAAAAACAAAACTCGCAATAGCATTCATCGTCTTGCGTTCTGGATTGGGATACTGTACTTTGCCTTTTTTCCGGGCATATTTTCACCGCAAAACTAAGCAGGAACAGCGGGTGGGAATCACAGCACCGCAGTTTCGCCAACCGCGACGAAGAGATCCCGGAATCGGTCACACAACGGTCAGGACCCTTTTGCCCGTACCACCCTAATCAGCAGAAGCGTAACTTTTAACAGCCTCCACTCCAGACCGACCTTGCATACACTCCGCATATTCTGCTTTACCCTGGCCAACCTGGTCATGACCACTGCCTATGCCCAGGGCACACAGGAGAGTTTTGGCCAGAACCGGGTTCAATACAAGTTGTTCGAATGGCAGTTTTACGAGTCCGAGCACTTCATCACGTATTTTAACAAAGGAGGGCAGCAGCTGGGCCAGTTCGCATCCCAGATGGCCGAAACCGATTTGCAGGAGATTGAGCAGTTGCTCGACTATCGCAGCAACCGCCAGCTTTCGATCATCGTGTACAACACCATCAGCGACCTGAACCAGACCAATATCGGGGCATCAGCGGGGGTTAGTTATAACACGGGAGGTACCACGTCAATTATCGGCAATAAACTGTTTGTTTATTTTACGGGTTCCCACGCCGATATGCGCCGGCAGATTCGCGAAGGCATTGCGCGCATCCTGGTCGAAAACATGATTTTCGGAGGTAACCTTCAGGAAATTGTTCAGAATGCCGTGCTTCTCAACTTGCCGGAATGGTTTAGCGAAGGACTCGTAGCCTATATCGGTCAGGAATGGACATCTGACCTCGATGACCAGCTTCACGACGGCATGATCAGTGGTCAGTACGATAAATTCAACAAACTCACCGGCCAGGATGCGCGTTTTGCGGGACATTCGCTTTGGCATTTTATCGCAGACAAATACGGGGTTTCCAATATTCCCAATCTGCTATACCTCATTCGCGTAAACCGCAGTCTCGAAAACGGATTTCTATTTGTGCTGGGAGCTTCCGTGCCACAGGTTATCGAAGAATGGCGGGAGTTTTATTTGAGAAAATACGAGCTGGAGGAAAAAGAACGGGTTGTTCCGGACCCCGCTGTCAGGGTTGATAAAAAATACCGGAAACGACTTGACTACCACGGCCTGGCCCTTAACCCAAACGGAAGCCATCTGGCCTACGTGACCGATGATGAAGGCCGATTCACCGTGCGTCTCCAGGAACTCAACCTTCCCTCTCCGAGAGCCCGGACTGCTGCCGCGGAAACAGCTTCAGACCTGACCAAAGGCAAAGCCAAAAAAATTCAGCGGGGAGGCTTCAAAACCCGAAGCCTGGCAACGGACTTGTCCTACCCGTTGATGGCCTGGGATTCGCGGGGCAACCGCCTGGCCATCGTTTATGAAAAACGAACAACCATTCGCCTGGTGCTCTACGATCTGGAGACCGGCGAAAAGGAGGAAAGCGAAATTGCCCGCTTTCAGCGCATTCAAAGCATTGCCTTCACAGCCGACCCCCGAAGGTTGGTTATTTCTGCGCTTAACAAAGGCCAGTCTGACCTGTATTTCTACTACGTCAATAATGCGAGACTTCAGCAGATTACCAACGATTATTACGATGACCTGGATCCGGCCTGGGTCAGCATCGGCGGCAGAGAAGGCGTGGTCTTTTCATCAAACCGCGACCGGGATACTCTGCTGAATTTGCGCGAAGATTCCGTTTTGCCGGTTGGGAACCTCGACCTATGGTTCTATGATGAAAAGGCCGCTGCCAAAAGCCTTCTCCGGGTTACGCGAACCCCCGATGCGGACGAGCGGCAGCCCAAGCAACTGGACGATCTCCATTTCAGCTTCCTCAGCGATGAGGGCGGCATCCGCAACCGGCGCGGGGGTTACCTCGACAGCATTTATGCATACACCGCGGTGACGGCATTCTTTCGCGATTCGGTTGCCTTTAACCCGCGCTATGATTTGAGCCCTTTCCGTTTGGCCGGGTTGATTGACTCGGTTTGGGAAAAGCCGGTTTACCGCGATACGGCGATGGTGTTTCCGGTTTCCAACTTTGCCCGGAACCTCCGCGAGCACAGCGCAGCACCGCGAACCGGCAGAACCGCTGACCTGTTTATCGTTGAGGGGCGGCCTGAATTTTACCTCAACGCGCTACCCACGGATCTGCTGGCAGCCCGCCCGGTTGATCTCAGGACCGCTGAAGTCAGACCAAAAACCAAGTCCGGAGTGGCAGAACCTCCCAATCAAACGGTTCCGTCTGACGAGCCTTCTTTCTGGTTTCAGAGCGAATTTGAGAAAGTACCGCTTTCCAATACCGTGTTGACACCCGCAGTAACTCCTGCCAAAATCAACACGGAACCGGGTGAGGCCAACCTGGTTTACCGGGGCAGCCCTTTCCGGCGCGGCAACATCCGGCCTTACAAGGTTCAGTTTGCCACCGAATCGGTAACCACCCAACTGGACAACAGCCTCTTCATTAACCGGTACCAGAGTTTTGCGGCCGGCGGGGGACAGCTCACGCAACCCAACCTCAACGGCCTGTTCACTGTGTCCATCACGGACTTATTTGAAGACCATCGCTTCATCGGCGGTTTCCGGTTGCCGACTTCTTTTGACGGATCCGAGTACTTTCTGACCTACATGGACAACAGCCGGCGGTTGGACAGACAAGTGCTTTATTACTACGGGGCATCCCGCACGGCTTATGATGTGCGGCCGATTTGGAACGATCCCCTGAACGCCAAAGTGAAAACCAATATTGCTATGGTCAGGCTGAGCTGGCCCTTTGATGTCATGCGAAGTGTCCGGGGCTATTTCACCTACCGCAACGATAAAATCAACTTCCTTTCCGCGGATGAATTCAGCCTTAACCTGCCCAATGAAAAAGATGATTGGGTCTCCGCTAAGGTTGAATATGTCCATGACAATACCATTGAACTGGCCACCAACCTGCCTCTGGGTTTGCGCTGGAAAGTATGGACAGAAATGCACAAAGGATTTACCGTCAATGTTACCGATCGCGTTGATCTGAGTTTTGACGACGGATTTCTCGGTGTGGCGGGTTTTGATGCCCGTCACTATTTGCGGGTACACCGGAATATTATCTGGGCTAACCGCATTGCCGGGGCCTCTTCCTTTGGAGCAAGCAAACTGATTTACTTTCTCGGTGGTGTTGATTCCTGGATCGGTGCACAATTCA
>JANNSM010000315.1:0-4549 GCA_031402635.1 Bacteroidota bacterium
CTCGAATGAGGCGGCCCTTTTTTTCTGATTAATGCTGAGGGAAGGCTTTGGAATTAACCGTAAACCTTATATCTTGAAACGTGAGTTTATCCATTACCCTAAATCCTTTCCACCGATGAGACTGAATTACAAAGCCGGCATTCTTGTTCTGACCATGTTTATGGCTACGGCAGCCATGGCAACCGTTCATACGGTTACGGTGCAGAACTTTTTTTACAGTCCTTCGAGCCTGACCATTAACGCTGGTGATACCGTTCGTTTTCAATGGGTATCCGGCAGCCACCCGACCGTGAGCACCAGTGGTGATTGGGTTACACCGGTTTTTTTTCCGATGAATTCCGGTTCTCCACTGGCTACACTCGTGTTTCCCAATCCGGGTACCTATAACTACCTCTGCGATGTTCACGGTGGAAGTGGTATGGTCGGCAGCATTACGGTTACCGGACCCCCGGCCTGCAGTATTGCCAGTGCTCCAACCGGTCAGGCGCATACCAATCTGTCCAATCGGGTTCAACTAAACTGGTCTCCGCAGTCCGGTGCCGTTGCCTGTCAGGTGCAGGGTAAAAGCCTTCCAACAGGACCGCAGCCAAGCGTAAACATCCTTGCTGCCCCACTGAATACCTCCAACGTCCCCTATGCGGTTGCCGGCGCCGGGACATCATGGACCTGGCGGGTTCGTTGTGCCTGTTCGATAACGCCGCTTCAGGTCAGCCCATATACCGTTTATGGGGACACTTTTTCGATTCCTTTGGCCCGCGAATCGCAACTTGAACGCTCCGAACTTATTTTTCCAAATCCGGCGCAGGATCAGGTCCAGGTTAGTTTTGAAACAGAATCTTCCACAACAGCCAACCTGAACATTTTTGACATTGCCGGACAGCGGATGGAGTCCCGGCTGGTTGCCGTAACCGAAGGTGCCAATCTGGTTTCGATTGATGTAAGCAAATACCAAAATGGTGTTTACTTTCTTCAAATTGACCAGCACGAACCCCTCACGTTCAACGTCATCCGGTAATTCCCTGATTTCCGTTTCCCGTTTTTTGGAAAAGGATTTTTTGAGATACCCCGAGTCTTGCTGCTACGTTTTCAAAAGGAATTTCTTGAAGGGAAACTGCAACCTCCGCGATCCAGGCGCGGAGGTTGTTTTTTTCAAGCATTACCCCTCAGTCGGCTGCCGTCCCAATGCCCGTTACGGCACTAAATGGCGATGGATTAACACGCGCAGGAATTAGAAAAACAACCCTATTTGCAGGATTGTAACGCGTACATTGTACCTATTCATAATCTGTTATCTCTTCCACCCATGAATTTACTTTACAGAACTTCCGTGTTTTTTCTGACCCTGATTATGGCATCAACGGCGATGGCAACCATCCACACGGTTAATGCCTTCAATTTTTTCTACAGCCCTTCAAGCCTTTCTATTGCCTCTGGTGATACCGTTCGTTTCCAGTGGGCAGCGGGCAGCCACCCCACGTCAAGTACAAGCGGAGACTGGGCTGCATTTGTGTTTTTTCAACTGAACGCGAGCCAGCCGGCCGCCGACCTGGTTTTCGCAAATCCCGGAACATATAATTACCAGTGCGATTTCCACGCTTCCATCGGGATGGTCGGGAGCATCACCGTTTCGGGTCCACCTCCCTGCAGTACGGTGGATGCGCCAACCTTTCAAAGCCACACCAACTTTTCTAATCGGGTAAGGCTCACCTGGATTCCTCAGAACAGCGCGGTGGCTTGCCAGTTGCAGGCCAAACAGTTGCCTACCGGACCTCAGCCCAAAATAAATCTACTCGGTCCTGTAATCAGTATTCAGGATATTCCTTATACGTCTGTCCCTGCTGGCTCGATGTGGACATGGCGGGTCCGTTGCGCTTGCTCTACCACGCCGTTGCTGGTCAGTCCATACACGGCTTATGGTGACACTTTTTCCATTCCTGTGGCTCGTGAAATGGAGTCAGCACAAAGCGAGATGATCGTTTATCCAAACCCGGCTCAGGATCAGCTTCAGGTGCAATTTGAGTCCGTCTCCGGCGGTTCTGTTAATCTGAGCATTTTTGACCTGACCGGCCGCCTGATGGAATCGCAGGTCCTTGCTTCAAACAAAGGTTTAAACAAGATTTCCATAGACGTGAGCCATTACCGAAGTGGGGTATATTTTCTGCGGATGGGCGAGCGCAAACCCATCGCGTTTGATGTGCTCCGGTAATCGCCAGGTCTGTTTTTTGGGATGGTCTGAACGACTTTTGTAATTCCACAGCGGATTTTTTCCTGCTGATCACCGTGAATGCCGGCATACCTGGCGGAAATGCCGGCCGTTTCCTGCGGGGGTCTTTCGCTATCTTTGCCCCGGTTTGGCCATTGCAAAGGCGGGAATTCCGGTTATTCAACCTTGTTGTTTATCCTGATTAATCCTGACCTGATTTATCACGACCTATTTTATCAAGATGAGAGAAGTTTGTATCGTTTCCCTGGCCAGAACGCCAATTGGCAGCTTTGGCGGGTCACTGGTTTCTCTTTCGGCCCATCAATTGGGAGCCCATGCCATCCGTGCAGCGATTGCCCGCTCAGGCATTGCGGCAGGGGATGTGCAGGAGGTTTACATGGGCAATGTATTGACTGCCGGTCAGGGCCAGGCTCCGGCCAAGCAGGCCTCTCTGGGTAGCGGCATTCCGGATACCGTGCCCTGCACAACAGTCAACAAAGTATGCGCTTCCGGCATGAAAGCCATGATGTTGGGCGCTCAGTCCATTATGCTGGGTGACAACGAAATCGTTGTGGCCGGCGGAATGGAGAGCATGTCCAATGTTCCCTACTACCTGCCGGGAACCCGCTGGGGCCAGCGCCTCGGCGACGGTAAAACGGTGGACGGCGTGGTCTATGATGGGCTCTGGGATCCCTATAAAAACTGCCATATGGGCAACGCTGGGGAGCTTTGTGCTTCTACCTATGGGATCAGCCGGGAAGAGCAGGATGCTTACGCCATGGAAAGCTATCGGCGGGCGGCTGAAGCGCAGCAGAACGGATGGTTTTCAGCGGAAATTGCGCCGGTGGAAATCGCCCAGCGGGGTGGAAATCCGCTGGTCGTGAGTCAGGACGAGGATATTCTCAAAGTGAATTTTGACAAAATCCCCGGGCTTAAACCGGTATTTGACAAACTGGGCACCATCACGGCGGCCAATGCCTCCAACATCAATGATGGCGCTACCGCCACCGTACTCATGGCCCTGGA
Source organism: Bacteroidota bacterium (assembly GCA_031402635.1). Taxonomy (GTDB): domain Bacteria; phylum Bacteroidota; class Bacteroidia; order Chitinophagales; family BACL12; genus WGOA01. The sequence continues at coordinate 3,230 of JANNSM010000315.1, forward strand.
CCATGCTCTGGCTCTGGGGCTGAAACCGCTGGCGCTCATTCGCTCTTTTGCCGATGCTTCGCAGGCACCGGAGTGGTTTACTACAACACCCTCCAAAGCGATGCCCAAGGCGGTTGCCAAAGCAGGCCTGAAGATGAGTGAGATCGATTGTTTTGAAATTAATGAGGCATTTAGCGTGGTGGCAATCGCGAACAACCGGGAGATGGGACTGGACCCGGCAACCGTGAACGTGTTTGGCGGCGCTGTGTCCATGGGCCATCCGATCGGCAATAGCGGAGCCCGGATTGTGGCTACCCTGATCTCTGTGCTTCGCCACAAAGGGGCCAGACTGGGTTGTGCAGGGATTTGCAACGGAGGAGGTGGCGCTTCGGCCATGGTGGTAGAATTGTATGGAAACGGGAACTAGCATTCAGAAGGATGGATTGAATCTGGTATTGAGAACAACAATAATCGTCGGTCTGGTGAGTTTGAAGAGCAAGGTGATGAGGGGAAGAATCTTTATGGTGATGGTCTTGCTGATTTCCGTAACCCGGTTGTCTGCCCATCCTGATTCCCTGGTTAACGATCCGTCGCTGCGCATGCTGCTGTCTTATGAAGACAGCCTGATTACCCTGGGCGATTCTCTGGTTAGCGGCAGTTCTTATGAAGTGCGCGAAGCAGCCTGTGTGGGTTTCATACCCATGTTGGTGAAAGCGCTCCGAACGCCCAATGCGTTTGAATTTCCGTTCAGCCGGGTCCATACCCTTTCTATTGTGGAAGCGCCTGACCGGACCTTCCGGGTCTTCACCTTTCAGATGATGCTTTGGGATTACACCTACCGGTACTTCGGTGCCATCCAATACCGCGACAACACCCTTCGACTTACCCCCTTGATGGATGCCTCCTTGTTTATGCCGGATTCGGTGCTCAGAACGGGAGTACTAGGACCGGAGGAATGGTACGGGGCCATTTATTACGGCATCACCTCCAGGAAGCACAAAGGAAAAAATTACTATTTCCTGTTCGGTTTTGACGGCTGGGATCTGTTCAGTTCAAGAAAGTTGGTGGAGGTATTGACGTTTGACGAGGAAAGGCCAGTCTTTGGTGCCCCGGTCTTCCCCAATCCGGAGGAAACCCCACCTTATCTGAACCGCTTTGTGATTGAGTACAAAAAGGAAGCTTCGGCGAGCCTGAACTACGACAGTGAACTGGAAGAAATTGTCTATGATCACCTGGTTCCGGAAAATCCACTATCTGAGGGGATTCGCTCCACCTATATTCCGGATGGCACCTACGAAGGCTTCTCCTGGGATAAGGGTCATTGGGTTTATATCGAAAAGG
>JANNSM010000316.1:0-2848 GCA_031402635.1 Bacteroidota bacterium
GGTAAACGGGTCCTGAAATATCGGAGCGGCCGGTTCCCCCGGCAAAAAAGGCGCGGTTCCCAAGAACTCCGGCTCCGCCTACTTCTCTGTTTTTAGACAGCATAATCGTTGACCAGGAATTGCTAACGGCATTGTACACATCCACATTTTTGGTGTATTGCGGATCGGCAAAGTATCCGTATTTGCCCCCGGCAAAGAATACTTTATTGCCGGCCTGTGCGGTAGTGATCATACTTCTTGATACAGACAGAGCACCCGAAGTATGTGAACCCGTTGAAACGTCAAAAACATTCCACTCCGAGCCGTTGGAAACAACAGCTTTGGTATTGGCCCCGGCAATGTAAACCGTACTTGCCGGAGTTGTCAGGGAATCAATTGCCCATTGCGCATTCACAGCAAGCGTGACAACGGCAAAAGAAAATAAGAATAGAAGCCTTTTCATAGGATAGATTTTACTTTCTCCACAAGGAGAACTTTTTTAAAACCTAATCATTCATTCCACTCAATCAGATGACGGAGATCAGGGGGAAATCTGACACGAGGCACTTCGCGGCCATTTCCATTTCATGTGGTTTTTCACCCGGCAAATACCGAAAAGCCAGGAATACTCAGGGCTTTCCCGGATATTTAGCGCCCTGATGATCACCTTGTGTTCTTATTCTGTTTTGACCGCAGCGGATCTGCTCCGCCGGGGAGAGTTGGTGGCCATTCCAACAGAAACAGTTTATGGTCTCGCCGCAAATGCCCTTCAACCAGAAGCTGTTGTTAAGATTTTTGAGGCGAAAAACCGCCCTTTCTTTGACCCCCTGATCGTTCACCTTTCCGGTGCTGGTCAATTAGAAAAATGGGCTCTCGATATTCCGGAAAGCGCACGCCAACTCGCCCGCACATGCTGGCCGGGACCTTTGACCCTGGTTCTCCCGCGCGGCGAACACATCCCCGACCTGGTCACCAGCGGACTGGACACCGCGGGCTTTCGGGTTCCCGATCATCCCCTGACCCTTGAATTGCTTACGCTGCTCGATTTTCCGCTGGCCGCTCCTTCGGCCAATCCATTTGGGTATATCAGCCCGACTACCGCCGAGCACGTCATGGACCAGCTCAACGGGCGAATTGGGATGGTGCTCGACGGCGGCCCTTGCCGCGTCGGTCTGGAAAGCACTATCGTCGGTTTCGAATTTGGCAAACCGGTAATCTACCGGCTCGGCGGGCTGACCCGGGAACGCATTGAAGAGAATGTAGGTCCGGTGGAATTGATGCTGAACCAGTCCGGCGATCCGCGCTCTCCCGGACAACTGAAAAGTCACTACGCGCCCCGTGTTCCGCTCCGGCTCGGCGATCCGGTCGAGCTTTCGCGCGAACTGCCCGGCAAACGTTTGGGCATTTTGGCTTTCCAAAGAATCCCCGAGGGCGAGTGGCAGGCTGGCCGGGTGCTTTCTCCTGGCGGCGATCCGGCAGAGGCCGCCCGCAATCTGTTCGGGATGCTGCGCGAGCTCGACGCCGAATCGCTTGATTTTATTCTTGCAGAGCGCCTCCCCGAATCCGGCCTTGGCCGGGCTATCAACGACCGGCTAGAAAGGGCGGCGGGGTGATCAGTATTACCTGTTCTTATGATGCAGATGATCCAGGGTTATCTGGTAATACCCTACTATTAAAATCCCTATTACCACTCAACCTATAAGTCATGACCACTCAACACTTACCTAAAGTAATCGGGTTTGGGGTAGTCCTGCTCGCCGGTATCGGACCACTTCAGGCACAACCGCTCTCCGGAACTTACACGATCGGCGAAAGCGGTGCGGTTTATACAACCCTGCAGCAGGCAGCAGCCGATTTGAATTCCTTTGGCGTAGCTGGTGCCGTTGTGCTTAACATCTTGCCAGGCAGCTACGAGGGCGGTGTTTTTTTGGGCGATATCGCGAATACATCCGCTATCAATAACGTCACGATTCAATCAACGACAGGCATCAACACGGATGTTATCATTTCCAATGACAATTCCCCGGTCATGCAGATTAACGGCAATTTCATCACGCTTAAAAACCTGACGCTCCAGCAAACTGCCTATGGGCAAGAATATGCAAGAGTGCTTGAGGTAAGCGGTGATGCCGACCAAAACCAGATCTTAAACAATCGGTTGATCGGCACAACTTACCCTACAACAATACTGGACCGGAATGCTGTGATATTTTCCTGGAAAACTTCCACTTATGCCAGCGATGACAACCTCATTCAGGGCAACACCCTGTTCAACGGCAGTGTAGGGGTTTACTTTTCCGGAAGCACGTTAAATTTTGGACATGGCAACCGGGTTTTAAACAACCGGATTGAAAACTTTGCCATGCGGGGCATCTGGATGGATCACGAATTGAGTGCCGTGGTGAGTGGCAACGATGTTTACTCTAATCTTCCTCCCGGTTTGGTTGCTCCCTATGGCATTCTGATGCAGGAATGCGGAACAGTGGAAGTATCCTATAACAAAGTCAGGGTACCCTACAACTATGCATTGAGCGTGAATGATTGCCATGCACCCATCGGTAGTCCTGGTCAGGTGTACAACAACATGCTGATTGTTGATCAGGACGCCATTGTCGGGTTAAATATTTACGAATGTGATAACATTCTGGTCGCGTATAACAGTGTTCGGGTCAGTACGAGTATGCCTGGTTATAAGGCTGCATCTGTCGGCGCTTTTTGCACGGGAGTCACTATCCAGAATAACGTTTTTGCCAACTTCGCTGCGATGGGATCGGCACTGGCTATTGTAACGCCGGCGTCCAGCATAGTAACCTGTGACTACAACACACTTTACGCCTTCTCCGGTGCAGAGGCCATTAGCGGCACGTTT
>JANNSM010000317.1:0-28990 GCA_031402635.1 Bacteroidota bacterium
ACAAATAGTCGGGTCGTTGTTATTATTGACATCCCCGCCATCCCCCCCCGTCAGGAAAACGGAAACAGGTCCCACATAAGCTCCTATATCCATCAGGATAGTGCCTGCCGCCCCGCCCCCCCCGGCTCCATCGGCTCCCGATGGAACGGCCGGTTTGAGGCCGTTGCTGCGAATGCTCTGCCCGTTGCCTTCGAGGGTAGCAGCCTTGATGAAGATCAGGCCACCGCCATTCGCACCCGAGGTGCCGCTGCCGCTTTCGTCATCGCCAGCTCCGCCGCCGCCACCCATAAAAACCCGGTTGGCCGTAGTGCTGTAAAACAGGGTGCGTCCTCCCAATCCGGGAAATTCGCCCTTGCATTCGCTGATTCCTTCATTGGTCCGGCTGCCGCCTACTCCGCCAATGGCGAAATTGGCGCCACCGCCGCCACCCGTCAGGTGATCGTTTCCGCCTCCACCACCATTTGCGGGCCGTCCCCGGCCAAGCAGCTCAGCCGAAATTCGTCCGATGCCTTCTCCTTTCCTGCCCCCGCAGCCAACAGCACAGCGGTAACCACTGAAGCCGGCTGTTCCCCCACTGCAGGCGGGATCGGCAATGGCACTTCCACCGCGAAAGCCCAGCCCGCTGACATCAATGTTGTCGTTCAGGGTCAATATTCCGGAAACCTCTATGGCAAGAACCCCACCGGTAACACCGTTCCAGGGCTGGGCGGTCAATACCCCGCCGCCCACTGTAACATCGGTAAACTGAGGCACATGGATAAGCTGAATGGCCGGTCCGTCATAAATATTGACCATGGCTTCTTCGAACTCAAAAATGTTGGTGTTGATGGCGGAAATTGTCAGGAATTCATACTTTCCCGTCTGGCGGAAATCGCTGATGTCACCGTAGCCCGGAGTGTCTGACGTGTCCATGACGGCCCCCTGCATTTGAACGATCAATACGCGATCGCCAACCGAAAACCCTGTATTGTCAATGACCACGGCCAGGTTGTTGCAGAAATCCGCCGTGGAAACTTCAACATAGGTGTTGACAATTCCGTTGATCTGGGCGTTTGCGGAAAAAGCCGAAAAGATAGCCGACATGGCGAAAAAGCAGAAGGCCATTCCACGGCTTTTCGCCCGGAAAAAAAGATACGTGGCAGACAGGGTGGACGAAGTGGTGGATAACAGCATGGGGAAAGGAGCGTCAAAGTACGGAAATTTAGAGCGTTCCCGGAGAAGATTTCCCGGAACAGCAGGCTTTTGCGAGACGTTCTGACACCAGCCTGACAAGTCTGCATCGCGAATCCGATGCAAGCTTCACGCCGGCTGCAACGCCCGAGATCAATAATCAATGGACTGGCAAACTACCCGAACCGGATTTCGCGCCTGGATGAGGCTGGAGCGGGCTCTTTCTGCCAATACCCTTTCCGCCTACCTGAACGATCTGGACAAACTGATCCGGTACCTGGAGCCGGCCGGAATCGGGCCCCTGAATACCCATCGGGATCATCTTGAAAATTTTCTGATTGAACTGGGCGAAGCCGGCATGGGCGCACGTTCGCAGGCCCGAATGCTCAGTGCCATCCGGACTTTTTACCGCTACCTCCTGCTCGAAGATCTGGTGCAGGAAGACCCTACCGCCCTGATTGACGGTCCCAGGTTGCCGCGCAAACTCCCCGACACGCTAAGCACTGCAGACATCAACAGATTGCTGGGCGTTATTGATCTTTCCACCCCGGAAGGCATGCGCAACCGGGCTATTCTGGAAACACTGTACGGCTGTGGGCTACGCGTTAGCGAACTCACCGAACTGCGCATTAGCCAGTGTTTTACAGAACTCGGCTTTGTGCGTGTTACCGGAAAAGGGAACAAAGAGCGGCTGGTGCCCCTCGGAGGAGCGGCATCCCGCAGGATAAAGGACTACCTGACACACACCCGCGTGCATGTTCCGGTTCGGACAGGAGAGGAAGATTTATTGTTCCTCAACCGCCGCGGGAGTCGCCTGAGTCGGGTCATGATTTTTCAAATGGTAAAACAAACAGCTGAACTCGCTGGAATCCACAAACGCATTTCACCCCATACCTTCCGCCACTCCTTTGCCACACACCTCGTGGAAGGGGGCGCGGACCTTCGCGCGGTTCAGGAGATGCTCGGGCACGAGTCCATCACAACCACAGAAATCTACACTCACCTGGACCGGAAATATCTACGGGAAACATTGGAGCGTTTTCACCCGCGCGGTCAGTGAGAATTTGGAAATGATGTTGTAATCCGATTATTTGACAATAATTTCCCTGAACGGATGCTGCAATACATATCATGCATTACCTGCATATGCGGAGCAGTAAGAACGGCCAGTCCAAGAAATACATATACAATCATAGTGCTGGAATCAATAAACATAAATCCTGCCAATCCAAACATGACGATACCAAACATGGCCAGTAAGCTGTAGAAACAAATCTGTTTAAAAATGACTGATGGGGAGAATAAGTCATCTTTTCTTAGATAATTAACTATTTTATTTATTGAAAGAATTGAATGCCATACAATGAAGTAAAAGGTGAATCCCAAAAGCATTGGTAAATTATAAAGAATAAAAAGAAGTAGTCCAAATTGCAATAAAAAATCCCCTTTGGGATAATTGTTTTCGGTACTTGAAAAATAGTAAAATGTACTGGCAAAAAAGAAAATACCAAGTACTGAAAGAATGGAATAATTGTAAGTATTTATCCAACTGAAAAGTGTTTCATACCTCACCCCTGATTCAAATTGCATAAACATTGGAATTACTTCTTCAAAATGATGCAGCAGAATAACTCCGAGAATGAGCAACCCATAACTCGTGATAAAAATTTTCCCGCGGATCGTGTTTGTCTGAAACTTGTACAAATCTGTTTCGCCAAAATGATAGGCAGCAAAGACAATAAATAACAGATTTGCTATCAAAGGAAAAAACCAAAATGTTAACGCGAAAAGTGCAATACGGGAAACATATTTTATGAGGAAACTGATCCGTGAAAACCGTTTCTGATCATCCTCGGCTTTTTGGGTAGCCACCAACAAATCAGCAGCGCCGTGCGGTACACCAAGCAGTATTATACCTGCAAGAAATATTATAAACTGATTTTGAGAAGATATTGAAACAACAAACTGCTGAAATAACATCAGTAAAATACCCGTAACAAGGAGTAATAAACGGATCATACTTGCGGGAAATTTAAAAAAGTAACGGAAGCAAAGCCTCATCATTGCTTTGCTTCCGTTAAAAATTCTTATCAGCTGACAGTCTTCTTATCAGACTGCGCCAACGCATAGATAACAAGACCGAAACCAATCTTGTTAACTGCATCACCAATGTTGTAGACAATATCCATGGATAACCCTTCCAGAACACGCATGCCGAATAAACCACCTTCGGTGCCTGCAATGTATCCAATTGGATAAATAGCCCAGCCAACCAATACAAACCAGCCGAGCGTCTTATTTGCCCTGGCAACAGCAGCACCAGCGTTATTTGCAAGCTTTGCCACTTCGCCAAACCACACTAAATAGACGATATAGAAGTAACCTATGCTGCTAATGAAACCCCAAATCCAACTTTGTTTTTCTGTCGGAAAAATTCCTTCACCGATGTAGCCGGTTACCAGCATAAATACAGAAGCTACTATGAGTTTCCAAAGCAACCCAATTTTTGCTCCAGCCTTTTTGGTAATTAGATAGAATTCAACACACATTAAAGGAACGGTTAACAGCCAGTCAACGTATCGGAAAAAAGTGGGTGATTGCCCGGTTGCCAAATTGTAATCACGCATATAATAATAATGCACTGCAGCAATAAAGGTAATTAACCCTGAAATGAGCACTGATGTTCTCCATTTCTTGTCGGTATTACCTACCTCAAAAAAGAAGAAAACAGAAGCCGCAAGCATGGCCATTGTACCTACAAAAAAGGTAAATGCCACATAATTGTCATTTGAGATGGGGAGGATCTCAAGGAGCGTTAAATTCATAACTAGTTGATTTTTAAAAGTTTAATTAATAGCCAAATAATTCTAAAATCTATTTGGCTTACTTGATATTCAGGAAACATAAAGGCAAAGAAAAGGTTTAGAATATAATTAATAAATATACTATAATTCTTGCTATTGCGAAATAAAATAAATTATATAATTTAGAATATAAATATTCAATCAATAATCAATACAAACTGTTAACCCTGTATTGGTCCTCAAAAACCGAGATCGTGATCACTATTAAATCACGGAATTTCGGGTCCCGGCAACCTGGCGCTCCGAACTACTACTCAGCAACAGACCCCATTACTCAGCAACAAACCCCATAAAACGCTAGTTTAAAGCGTGCCTCTCCGCTCCTGCTCCCGCTCGATGGATTCAAACAGCGCTTTGAAATTGCCCTTGCCGAAACTCTTCGCGCCCTTTCGCTGGATGATCTCATAAAACACGGTCGGGCGGTCCTGGACGGGACGAGTGAAAATCTGCAGGAGGTACCCTTCATCGTCGCGGTCCACGAGAATATTGTTTGCGCGAAGGAGTTCAATATCTTCTTCAATCTTGCCAACGCGATCCAGCAGATTTTCATAATAGGTATCGGGAACGTAGAGAAACTCCACACCACGGTGCCGCAATTCGCTTACGGTTTCCAGGATGTTATTGGTGGCCACGGCTATATGCTGTACGCCGGCGCCGCGATAAAACTCAATGTATTCTTCGATCTGGCTTTTTCGCTTTCCGTGAGCGGGCTCGTTGATCGGGAATTTGATGTACCCATTGCCGTTGCTGACCACCTTGCTCATCAACGCTGTGTATTCCGTTGAAATATCCTGGTCGTCAAAAGTGATCAGCAGCTTGAAGCCGAGCACGTCTTCGTAAAAACGAACCCATTCGTTCATGTGCCCGAGTTCCACGTTGCCGACGCAATGATCAACATATTGAAGACCGATGGACCGGACAGGAAGGTCGTTCTTAGCCGGCTGGTAACCGGGCAGGAAAGGTCCGCGGTAGTCGCCTCGCTGAACAAACTTGTGGATGGTGTCCCCATAGGTTTTAATCGCCGAAATGACCACCGTACCGGATTCATCTTTCATTTCCACCGGTTCCATGATGCTGACCGCACCGCGCTTTGTGGTTTCCTCCCAGGCCTTGCGGGCATCATCAACCCAAAGGGCCAGTACCTTGACACCGTCGCCGTGCTTAGCCACATGGCGGCTGATTTCCGAATCCGGATCAAAGCCCGAGGTGAGCACCAGCCGGATTTTACCCTGTTCCAGAACATAACTTGCACGGTCTTTCAAACCTGTTTCAAGGCCGGCATAGGCCACCAGTTTATATCCCCAGGCCATCTGGTAGTAATAGGCGCTTTGCTTGGCGTTGCCGCAATAAAATTCCACATGGTCCGTGCCCTTCAGGGGCAGGAAGTCCTGCGTGACGACCGGTTGGGTTAAGATCTTGGTTTCCATGGTAGTTCGAATAAGGATGAACGAATGGACAGGGAAAGGAGTGCTGCGATGGTCTGCCGGGAGCGGGTTGCCCTTCGCCGGAGAATCAGGGGTGAGCAGTTTTGGGAGTCGGCGAGTCTTCTTCTTCCAGCCAGCTCAGGTAGTAATCGGGATCTTCGACAGCCAGCGCCTGGCGGGTGAGCTGCAAGGGTCTAAAGGTATCAATCATCACCGCCAGTTCCAGCGTTTCTTTCTTGCCGATGGATCCCTCATAAGTGCCTGGGTGCGGTCCGTGAGGAATACCTCCGGGGTGTAATGTGAACATGCCTTTTTCGACATGCTTGCGGCTCATGAATTCACCATCAACGTAGTAGAGCACTTCATCGGAGTCAATGTTACTGTGGTTGTAAGGCGCCGGAATAGCCAACGGATGGTAGTCATACAAACGTGGCACGAAAGAGCACACCACGAATCCCTTGGCGGCAAAGGTCTGGTGCACGGGCGGCGGCTGATGAACGCGGCCGGTGATGGGCTCAAAATCGTGGATAGACATGGACCAGGGGTAATGGTAGCCATCCCAGCCTACCAGGTCAAACGGGTGATTGGCGTACTCGTAAGGATAAATCAACCCCTGTTTCTTAATGAGAAAGCGATACTCCCCTTTCTCGTTATGGGTCTCCAGCGAGTTAGGGGTTTTGATGTCACGCTCGTAGAACGGGGCATGCTCCTGTAATTGTCCGTTGGCGTTCAGGTAGCGTTTGGGAAAGGTCAGCGGACTAAAACTCTCCAGGATCAGCAGCCGGTTGTTTGGGGTGTCAAAATCAATCTGGTAGAGTGTGCCGCGCGGGATGACTACATAGTCGCCATAGGCGAATGGCAATTCGCCATAAGCGGTGCGCAAATGCCCGGAGCCCTCGTGGATGAAAATCATTTCATCCGCATCCGTATTCTTGAAAAAGTACTCCTTTAGGCTCTGCCGCGGCGCGGCCACACTGATATGGCAATCGCTGTTGACCAGCAGGGGCTGTCGGCTCAGCAGGTAATCATCCTCCGGCTTCACCTTGAATCCCTGCAAACTGCGGTGCTTCAATTGCCTGGATTCTACCACTTCCGGGGCTACGGAATACGGCTCACCCACCTGCCGGATTTTTGTCGGCGGATGTACGTGGTACAACAGGGAGTAATTGGCATCAAACCCTTCGGTCGAAAACAGCTCTTCGTGGTAGAGCTTACCGTTGGGCTGACGAAATTGGGTGTGGCGTTTGCGGGGAACCTGGCCAACGCGCTGATAATGCGGCATATCCGGGCTTTAGGTCAAAGGTACTCTGCCTGCAGGACTCTGTTTGACTTCAGCGAATGCTGTTTGGCGATATGCCCGAAAAAAACGGATCGGGTTTCTGCTGAATACGGCCAAATTCCGCTGTCTTTCAATCTACCCACTCCGCCACAAAAATATTGGTATCGCGGGTGTCTCCGTTGTGGCGGTTGCTGGCGAAAACCAGGTATTTGCCGTCAGGGCTGAGCATGGGGAAGGAATCAAAGGCGCTATCAAAGGTCACCTGTTCCAGCCCGGTTCCGTCCAGGTTGATCAGGTATAGGTTGAAGGGATAACTGCCCGTTTTGTGGTTGGAACAAAAGATCACCCGCTTGCCGTCCGGAAGAAAATAAGGCGCCCAGTTGGCCCCGCCCAAGCGGGTGATCTGGTGCAGCTCCGAGCCCTCCACCTTGCAGGTAAACAACTCCATCGCCGTGGGTTTCACCAGCCCCTCGGCCAGCAAAGACTGGTACTCAGCTATTTCGGCGGAGGTTTGGGGGCGTGAAGCACGGAAAATCAGACTGCTGCCGTCCGGCGAGAAAAAAGCCCCGCCATCGTAACCCATCTGGTCGGTGACCTGACGGACGTCGCTGCCGTCGGGGTTCATGGTAAACAGGTCAATATCGCCGTTGCGGGTGCTGGTAAAAACAACCCGGTCCCCTTTGGGCGAAAGGGTGGCTTCCGCATCATAGGCGTTGTTGCTGGTCAGTTGAATCCGGTTGCTGCCGTTGCGGTCGGCAACGTACAATTCATAGGTAGAATAGAGCGGCCAGACATATCCTTTGGAGCGGTCCGGCTCAGGCGGGCAGCCCATTCCCCCGCTTTCAGTCTGTCCGTCTGTTGAAGCGTAGATGATCCGGCGGTCACCTGCCAGAAAATAGGCACAGGTGGTTCTCCCTGTGCCAGTGCTGACCCGGTTAAGTGTTAGCGGTTTTGGGTTAGTCATATCCAACGAGCTCCAGAAGATCTGATCGCAGTCCAGGCCGTCTGCCTTGTTGGTCCGCTGCCAGACCAGCGCGCTTTGCCCGTATGCCCAATAGGCTTCGGCATTCTCTCCGCCAAAAGTCAGTTGGCGCACATTTCGAAGGTGCTTTTCGCCGCTGATCAGCAGTGTGTCTTCAGCAGCGTTGTATCCTTTTGCGTTTGCCGATTTCCCGGCCGAATTGCTCCCAGCGCATCCCTGGACCATTAAAATATAAGCGAACCCCGCCACAAGCGGCAGCACTGCAATTTTCAATATAAACCTCGCATTGAACCGATTGTTGATGCTCATGGACGATCGTGGCCGGGCTTTGTGCCCGATTTAGGACGCGAAAATAGATTGGTCAGGGCAATTATCGGCTGGTTGTTTGCGGCGTGTCCGCAGACAGCGATTTTGCCGAACTTTGCCGCGCTGATGAAGGAGTTTAAAAATCAACCTTATTTCCAAACCGGATTATTCCGGAGTGTGGCAGTTTTATGCCTGGCGGCCATGCTGGCATTTGGCTGCAACAAGAAGGGTAAAGGTGACGATGGCGAAGTTGATCCCCTGGAAAACAGCACCGCAGAGATCACCCGTCTTTCAGAAAAGATTCTGGCAGAGCCCGAAAACGGAACCTTGTATTTTCTGCGCGGCATGGAATTCAGGAGCTTCAACAACCAGGCGGCGCTGACGGACTTCAAGCGGGCCTGGCAACTCGATTCGGCCAGCGCCGACCACGCGCTCGGCCTTTCGGAGCAGTACTTTATCATGAACGACAGCCGGGCGAGCATGGGCGTTCTGAATCACTGGCTGAAATACAACCAGCCCGAAGAGCGGGTTTTATGGGCGCTTGCCCGTGAAGCCCTGCTGCTTCGGCAATACGATTTGTCGATCGGGGCGCTGAACCAGATTTTGCGCACTGACCTCAACAATCCCGAAGTTTATTACCTCAAAGGCCGGAACTACCGGTTTCTGGGTGACACGGCTAAAGCAGTTTCCAGCTACCAGACCGCTCTGGAAATGGATCCCGCCTATGAGCGGGCTCACCTGGAACTGGGGGCCCTGCTAATTGCTTCGGGAGACGACACAGGGCTGCGGTACCTTCGCAATGTGCTGAATTTGAACGATTCCAGCGCTGCGGCCCGGTACCAGATCGGAAAGTACCACCAGGACCGCGGCGAATTTGGCGAGGCCGTTGACGCCTACGAAGCGGTCGTGAACCGCGACCCGCAAAACACCGATGCCCTTTACAATCTTGCCACTATCTGGTATGGGGCAGATTCGCTGGAAAAAGCGTTTCGCCTTTTCGACATGGTGACTAAAACCGAACCGACCCGCCCGATGGGATACTACGGCAAAGCCCTGTGCGCCGCGCAACTGCACCGGAACGGACAGGCGCTGACCATTGTTCAGCAGGCGCTTAACCTGGATTCAGAACTGGAGCCGGCACAACATTTGGCGGATTCACTCCGGGCAATCATTCCATAAACTTTTCAACGGATCACCGAAAGGACAAATAATTCTGAGGATATCGAAACCATGATCAATATTACGCTTCCAGATGGCCGGGTTAACGCGGTAGAATCCGGTACCACGCCCCTGGATATTGCCCGCACGATTTCCGAAGGGCTGGCCCGCAACGTTTTGGCAGCCGAAGTGAACGGAGAAATCCGCGACGCCTTCCGGCCCCTGACCGCCGATGCAAAACTCCGGTTGCTGACCTGGGACGATGCCGCCGGACAAAGTACCTTCTGGCATTCTTCTGCTCACCTGCTGGCCGAAGCGCTCGAGGTGCTGTACCCCGGGGTGAAATTCGGGATCGGTCCGCCGATTGCCGGCGGTTTTTACTATGATATTGACCTGGGCGACACCGTTCTCCGGGATGAAGATCTGCCCGCGCTGGAATCCAAAATGAAAGAGCTGGCTAAAACCAAAAACACTTACCGGCGCAGGGAAGTCAGCAAAGCCGAAGCGTTGGATTTCTTCGGCAACAAAGGCGACGAATACAAACTGGAGCTAATCCAGGATCTTCAGGACGGCCAAATCACGTTTTACGAACAGGGCAATTTCACCGACCTGTGCAGGGGTCCGCATATTCCGGATACCGGATTCATCAAGGCCGTTAAAATTCTCAGCATTGCAGGGGCCTACTGGCGCGGCGATGAAAAGCGAAAACAGCTCACCCGCATTTACGGGGTGAGTTTTCCCAAGCAAAGCCAATTGGATGAGCACCTGGCGTTGCTGGAAGAAGCCCGCAAGCGCGACCACCGCAAACTCGGGCAGGAACTGGGACTTTTTATGTTTAGCCAGAAGGTGGGTGCCGGGCTGCCACTTTGGCTTCCCAAAGGCACCATCGTGCGCGGGCTGCTCGAAGATTACCTGAAAAAAGAGCAGCTCAAGAGGGGCTATACCCCGGTGGTGACGCCGCACATCGGCAAAAAGGAATTGTACGTGACTTCAGGCCACTACGAAAAGTACGGGGCAGACTCTTTTCAGCCCATCCGGACGCCGCGCGAGGACGAGGAGTTCCTGCTCAAACCGATGAACTGCCCCCACCACTGCGAGATTTTCAAAAACAAACCGGTTTCGTACAAGGATCTTCCGGTGCGGATTGCTGAGTTTGGCACGGTTTACCGTTACGAGCAAAGCGGCGAATTGCATGGCCTGACCCGGGTGCGGGGCTTTACACAGGACGATGCGCATATTTTCTGCACGAAAGAGCAGGTCAAGGCCGAATTCATGGATGTCATTGACCTGACGCTGATGGTGTTGCGCAAGCTCGGCTTTGATGACTACACCGCCCAGATTTCGGTTCGCGACCCAGCCACCCCAGAGAAATATATCGGGGACCCCGCCAACTGGGAGCGCGCGGAGCAGGAAATCAAGGAGGCCGCCGACGAAAAGGGTCTGATCACCACCGTGGTTGAGGGCGAAGCAGCGTTCTACGGACCCAAGCTGGACTTCATGGTCAAAGACGCCCTGAAACGAAGCTGGCAGCTCGGCACCATCCAGGTGGATTACAATCTTCCCGAGCGTTTCGAACTGGAATACATCGGGTCTGACAACCAGCGCCACCGGCCGGTGATGATTCATCGGGCCCCGTTTGGTTCTTTTGAGCGCTTTCTGGGCGTGCTCATCGAGCACCTGGCCGGAAACTTCCCGCTCTGGCTGGCGCCGGATCAGGTGGCCGTTCTGCCCATCTCCGACAAGTACATCGGTTATGCCGCCGAAGTGAACGGATTCCTTAAACAGCGCGGATTTCGTTCCTTTGCGGACGACCGCAGCGAAAAAATCGGAAAAAAAATCCGCGATAGCGAACTGCTTAAGGTACCTTATATGCTCGTTGTGGGCGAAAAAGAAGCCGCATCACGAGAATTATCCGTGCGCCGCCATGGCGAAGGTGACCTGGGCTCCTTAAATTGGGAATCCTTTGCCGAACGTCTGGAGAGCGAAGTGCTCCAGGGTCATTAATTCACAAAACCCAAACTGTCCTTGCAAAAAAAACGGAAAGGCGTACAGCGAAAGCCAAACCTCAAATTTCAGTACAAAGTCAATCGCCTGATCCGGCACACCACCATACGCCTGGTCGGCGAGAACGTGGAGCCCGGAGTCTATGACGTCCGGGATGCCCAGCGAAAAGCCAACGAATTAGGCCTCGATCTGGTGGAAATTTCGTCCAAAGCGGACCCGCCGGTCTGCACCATCGTGGATTTCAACAAGTTCCTTTACGAAAAGAAAAAGAAGGAAAAAGAGCTCAAGGCCAAGCAGGTAAAAACGGTCATCAAAGAGATTCGTTTCACACCGAACACCGACGACCACGATTTCGAGTTTAAGGCCAAGCACGCGGAGAAATTCCTTCAGGAAGGCTCCAAAGTGAAGACTTACGTGCAGTTTAAGGGCCGGAATATTGTGTTCAAAGACCGCGGCCAAATTATTTTACTGCGGTTTGCCCAGCGCCTCGAAGAATGGGGGGTACCGGAACAAATGCCCCTCCTGGAAGGCCGGCGAATGTTTCTGTTCCTGACGCCCAAAAAGTCGAACAAGGTCAAAAAGAGCAGCGGCGACGGCGTTCCCAAACCCAAAGTCAACCTCAAAGACCTGGCTCCGCTTCCCGTGCAGGAAGCCGATGACCTTGAAGAGGAGGATGACGAGGACACGGGCCTGGATGATACGGACATCGCCGAAGACGATGCCCTTGGTCTGGAAGGCGATATCGGCTTCAACGACAGCGAGGAAGATGTTGATTTTGATGCAGAACTGGCTGAAAACAAGGAAGAAGAGTAAGGTTTAACCCCTTTTCGACCCGTAATGGACAGTTTATTCCCGGATTTTAACATTCCGGCCTTGGCGGCTTCCAGAATTGCAGCATTTCTTTTATCTTTGCCATCCCCAAATCGGCGTCCTATGCCCAAGATGAAAACCAACTCGAGTGCCAAAAAGCGTTTCAAGCTAACCGGCTCGGGCAAAGTCAAGCGCAACCACGCTTTCAAGCGTCACATCCTCACGAGCAAATCCAAGAGCCGCAAGCTCCGGTTGAGGCACGCCACCCTGGTCCATCCCAGCGATGAGGCCAATGTCAAGCGTATGCTCGGTATGGCCTAATCCACTGGCTATTTAGCATTGAATGCCCTTGAAATTTTAAAGCAAGCAATTCCCGTAGAAAATGCCTAGATCAGTCAACGCGGTCGCTGCCCGTCAACGCCGGAAAAAAATCCTTAAGCAGGCCAAAGGTTATTTTGGCCGCCGCAAAAACGTTTGGACCGTTGCCAAAAACGCCGTGGACAAAGGCATGGGCTACGCCTATCGCCACCGCAAGTCCAAAAAGCGCGAATACCGCACGCTCTGGATCGCCCGCATCAACGCCGCCGCCCGCATGGAAGGCCTCTCCTACTCCAAACTGATTCACCAACTGGACCTGCATAACGTCCAACTCAGCCGCAAAGCCCTTGCCGACCTGGCCACCAACAGCCCAGACGCCTTCAAAGCGGTTGTGGCCAAGGTGAAAGCTTAAACAGCAGATTACTGATATTTTCGAAAGACCCGCCGAATGGCGGGTTTTTTTATGGGGGTGCTGAGAATAGTTCCTGTTATGATACTGTGGCGATTATTCCTTGAAGATATTTGCTTTTACCAGGGCATGTGAATCGCAGAACATGAGATTCAGTTTAAAAGATGCCCCCTAGAACCTCTCCTGCGCCGCATAAATGACCAACTCCAGCTTAACCTGATCAGAAAAGGCCATTTCCCCGGCCGGGCCCGCAGTTTGGGAGAATATGATAACAAGATGGGGATGATGAAATTCATTGCGAATAAGTCCCTCATCCTGCTGGTGATAAATGATCCATTCCGCAGCGGCCAGTTCCTTAGATGCCGGATCGCTGAGCGGCCGGCCTTCGCGGTCTTTGAAAATAACCTGGAATCGGTAATCCTGGGGAAGGCTGCTGTGTACCTGACGTGCCAGCGCCTCGGCGCACAACCGCTGCACAGGGCTTTCGGAACCCGGGCAGAATTGGGATTCGAAAAAACGTCCTCCTGTTAGCGGGAGATTTAAGCCTGAGCCGGCGGTTTTGGTTGCCGCAATAAAACCGGGCGGCGTGAGCTGTTCCGGTGACCCGGATTCATCGCCCCACAAAGCCCAGTCCAGATGGGCGTTCCAGAACAAGGTGCGGATGTAATAGGCTACCTCTTCCTGACGTGGCACCGGGGGCAACATGCTTGGTGAGGCTACGCCTTTCATGTACGGCTGATAGACCAGTGTAACGCCGATTAGCGAGAGCGTGTCTGCTGAGCGTGTGAGAATCATCGCGAGGCCCGGCAAAATAGGGGTGGTGTAGATATAGTTGGCACCTTCTGTTCCGGCACTCTGGCGCTGGAGGTAGGTCCAATAGGCGGGAAGGCGACCGGTGGCCTGGCTCCAGTCCTGGCCTAGCGCCATGTTGTATGGAACGGGACCCTTGTGAATAAACCCTTCTGCGGGGCTGTATGCGGCAGAAGCCAGCGCAATCCAGCCGGAACTGGCGGCCATAGAAATTCCCAGGTCAGGAGAAACAATGGCAAAATTTCCCGACAGGAAGCTGCCTTCCTGCTTGCGACTCTCTGCTTGGCGCAGGTGCGTCCACCACTGCGCCGGCCGCTCATCGTAAGCGGGCAGGCCGATCAGACAGAATGGCTCGGGCCAGTCTTCCTGCATGAGATTGACGGGCAACAACGGCCGCGGACCCCGCGTGAGACTCGCCACGAGCAGCTCGGCGTATTGTTCCGCGCTGGCCCGGGCTGCGCTTTCCCGCGCAACACGGTCAATTCCCTTTTGCTGCTTTCGAAGAGTTTCGTAGTCAAAAAGCCAGGTCTGGTCTGGCGAAACCGGCCGGTACTGATTGGCGCCGGGCTCTTCTCCAGTGGCGGAGGCGGCCGTTACGTTGCCGCCCGGATTGCCGGCCGGTAAATCTTCATCAGCATAGCGTTCCAGTCCATTCAGCAGGCGAAGCATGCCGTCGGGTGTCCAGGCATAGCGCGCCATCACCGAGCCTGCGGGACGGGAGACTTTCCAAACCGTGCTGTCGGCTGACGGCACCAGCACAAAGTCCATGTCCAGGTCGCTGTACCGGAGTGCATAACCGGGCTTTGAATCTTGCCGGGACCGCAATTCCAGCGTTCCGATCGCACTCGGTCCGGTAATCACCGTTTCTTCTTTTGCCGAAGAACCGGGTTGCGCTTTTAAGCCGTTGTAAGAATCTGTACAAACTCCGGTTAGAACTCCGGTATTCCCACCGGCATTGAATGAAGTGAGCATCCAGAAAACAAGGGAAAGGTTGGTCATGGGAGGTGTTCTGTTGGACCTTTTCGGTTCAGTTCCAAATCGCAAATAAAGGAAGGGTAAAACTGCGTATTCCTTAACTCCACACGCTGAGCACCAGGCGGCGGCCTGAGGCGCGATTGCGGAATTCGCAAAGGTAAATACCTTGCCAGGTACCCAAATGCAGTTGCCGGTCTGTGATCGGGCAACTTACGGAACTTCCCACCAGGGAGGCTTTGATGTGCGAAGGCATGTCATCCGGCCCTTCCTCCGTGTGCTCATAAGCGGGATCGCCTTCGGGTACAAGCCGATTGAACACATGTTCATAATCGTGCAGCACCGAAGGGTCGGCGTTCTCATTGATGGTCAGGCCGGCAGAGGTGTGAAGAATGAAAACGTGCAACAAACCGCGGTCCGGCCATTCGGGGATGGCCTGGATAATTTGGGAGGTAATGAGATGAAAACCGCGGGGAAATGGGGGAAGCTGAAGGTGGTGCTGGCGAATCACCTTTAAAATTAGCCAAATCCTGCTGACCAGAGGAACGCCTCAAATATGCACGGGAGGAACGCCTCAAATCCTGCTGACCGAAGGAACGCCTCAAATAAGCGCGGGAGTAACGCCTCAAATCCTGCTGACCGAAGGAACGCCTCAAATAAGCGCGGGAGTAACGTCAGCGGCAAGCCCCGGAGAACTCCACACCGCAAAGCCGCAAGCTGGATTTCCAGCCCGGAATCAAGACCTTGGGGTTGTAGAATAAAACGCGCTTCAGGTGCCGATAATCAGAGTACTGGTCAGCAAACCCAACGCGACAAGCGAGATCCAAAATCGTGCTTCGCGCCAGATCTGATGCCGGTGCTCCATGACCATGAACGTCATATTCATTACAAAGGCCAGCAATATGGATAACATCACAATCATCGCTATCAGAAGGTACGAAGAAGTGACAAATAGTTCAAACTTTTTTTCACTTAAAATTCTGACTATCAACGATGTATGAGTAATAATCGGCATATCTGGCAAACGGCGGACCCTGCCCTTACTTGGGTTAACTTTGCCTTCGCAAACCCGAGGGATTTCCCGACCGGTTTGCGGAGGTTGTCTGGATCCATGAAAATTTCGGCTTCAATCTATTCGCGCAACGGCACCGGACTGGAAGAAACGGTCCGTTCGCTGGATGCCCACCGGGTGGATTACATCCATGTAGATTGCCACAACAACGCTGCCGTATTTGACGATATTCAACGGGTCAGGCAGGTCAGCACAACACCCATTGACTTGCACCTCATCACTCCGGACCCCACGCCTTTTTTGCCGCGTATCCGGGAGTTGAATGTTGAACTGGTTTCGGTGCAACAGGAAAACCTCGCCCGCGCCCTGGAGGTGCCGGATGATTTGATTACTCGTTTTGGGCTGGCAGTCACCGCCGAAACGCCGCTCGACATTTTTGAAACTCTGCGTGAAAGACTCCGGTTTGCGCTGTTCATGGCCACCACGCCGGGGCGAAGTGGTGGCCGCTTTGACCGGATCAATTTTCGCCGGATCAGGAAGTTTAGAAAGCGCTTCCCGGACCTTCGCATTCATGTTGACGGCGGGGTGGATGAAGAAGTTTCCTTTATCCTGCGCAACATGGGGGTGTATGCCGCCGTGTCGGGATCTTTTCTGCTGGATGAGCGGCTGGACGAAGGGCCGCTGGGTGCCCGACTGGTCAGGCTCATGCACGGCAGTGTTTCGAACCAGAAAAACAAGGCTTCAGGTGAAAAAAGCGAAGGGCATTTTCTTGTGCGCGATTTCATGATGGAGCGCGATGAAATTCCACTGCTGAAGAGCGACGGTCTGCAACTCCCGGCCATCCTGCAATCTATTGAGGACTTTGGCATGGGTTTCACGCTGCTCGAAGACGACCGGCAGCAGATGACTGGCATTGTCAGCAACGCCGATGTGCGCCGCGGCCTGCTTCGCCACCTCGATGACCTAAACCGGGTCAATCTGTCCGATGTTATCAATGCAGGACCAGTCTTTGCGCGCGAAGAAGATACGGTTGAAGACCTGTTAAACCGCATAAAGGCCTGCCCGTTTCCGATTAATTACCTGCCGGTGCTGAATCTGGATAACCGGATTACCGGAGCTCTGCAATTCAACAACCTCATCAAGGGAGAATCATGATTGTACATGTTCGGAATACCATTCCGGCAGATGCGCTGGAAAAACTGAGTCTGCACCTGCAGGCTGCCGTGCTTCATACGCCGGAACGCCATATACTGGTCACTCCGTCAAGCCTGCGCGCCCTGAATGGCGAGGCAGGCGCTGCTGAGGCGTATATTGAAGAGACGTTTGTGTTTCCCGACGACCGTCAATTGTCGGCGCTGCAATACACCGGAACAAAACGTACGGTTTCCGTAGCAAATACTACGATTGGAGGTCAAACCGGAAATTGCCTGATGATTGCCGGACCATGCTCTATTGAATCGGAAGAGCAGATTGAGCAGGTTGCCGAATTTCTGAAAGCCAGAGGGATCAGGGCGCTTCGGGCGGGTTGTTACAAACCGCGAACATCGCCGTACAGTTTTCAGGGTCTCGGACTCGAAGGGTTAAAGATGCTCAGCCGGGTGCGAGAGCGCTATGGTTTTTCGATCGTGACCGAAGCGCGCGACGCCACCCATATTGACGAAATTATCGAGCATGCTGACATGATCCAAATCGGGGCCAAGGCCATGTATGACCAGGGTATCCTGCGCCGATGCGGCAAAGCCGGCAAGCCGGTGCTGATCAAGCGCGGTTTCGGCAGCACCTTACAGGAATTTGTGCAAGCCGCCGAATTTGTGCTATCCGGAGGAAACGACCAGGTGATGCTCTGCGAACGGGGCATCCGCACTTTTGAAACCAAAACCCGCTTCACACTGGATTTGTGCGGGGTAGCCTGGCTCAAAGCGCATACCAACCTGCCACTGATCCTGGACCCCAGTCACGCGATGGGTTACCGCTATGGCGTTGCCGATCTTGCCCGGGCCTGTGTGGCCATGGGCGTGGACGGCCTGCTGATTGAAACCCACCCCAATCCCGACGTTGCCAAATCTGATGCTTCTCAGCAACTAAATTTTGCACAGTTCAGCGCACTGCATGACAGCCTCAAACCCGTGGCTACTGCCGTAGGATGTGTTATGGTATGAAAGTTTTTTCAAACAACAGTTTTTTTTCTTTCAGGCCTTCGATCAAACCATGACTTCTTTTACCGATCAAACGCATTCGCCCGGATCTTCCAAACTGCCCATTCGCTTTTTGGTTCTGGACGTGGACGGAACACTGACCGATGGCGGCATGTACATCTCAGAATCGGGAGACGAGTTCAAACGCTTCAACACCAAAGACGGCATGGCGATCAAGCACCTGACCAAATCGGGATTTGCCGTGGCGTTCCTGAGCTCAGGCCTGGGCAAGGTTATGGTTCAGCGAAGGGCCGAGATGCTGGGTGTGACCCGCTGTTTTGTTGGTGAAGGACCAAAACTGCCCATCCTGGATATGTGGCGGCAGGAGCTTGGGCTTTCGTGGTCCGAAGTGGCCTATGTGGGTGACGACATCAACGACGAGCAATGCCTGCGGCATGCGGGGTTGAGCGCTTGTCCTGTTGACGCCCATCCCCACGTTCGCAGCATTGTGCATGTGGTCCTGGAACAACGGGGAGGAGAGGCCTGCGTGCGCGAGTTTATTGACCGTTTTATTGCACAGTAACTTTACCTGATGAGTATCCGACGCCGCGGGCTTGACACCTCCACTGAACCTACAAAAAAACGTCTGGACCGGGACAGCCTGATTGCCTTGCGCCGGGTATGGGTTTATGTCCGACCTTACCGAAAATGGTTTGTGCTGGGCATGTCTGCGCTGGTGCTATCCACCCTTACGATTCTGACGGTTCCCCAGCTCGCCGGAGACCTGATCAACGTCGCCACCGGCGCCGACCCAATGATTCCCGGAGACCTCAGCACGCTGGGAAGAATTTTTGTCGCGATTCTGCTGGCACAGGCCGTGCTCAGCTTTGTGCGCATCTATGCCTTTGCCCGCGTGAGCGAATACGCGCTGTCTGACATCCGAAAAAGTCTTTATGACCGGATGCTCGGGTTGCCTTTTTCATTTTACGAAAAGCGCCGCGTCGGCGAACTCACCAGCCGGATCAGCAACGACGTTACCGAGTTGCAGGACCTGATCTCCAATATCCTGGCCGAATTTCTGCGTCAGATCGCCACGCTGGTGCTCGGGGTCACCGCACTGTTCCTGAAGTCGCCGCGTTTGACTGGTTTGATGCTGCTCATCATCCCCGTAGCCGCGGTGGCCGCCATGTATTTCGGGCGTTATATCCGAAGGCTGGCACGCGAGCGCCAGGATATGCTGGCCGAAAGCAACGTGGTGGTTGAAGAGACCCTGCAGAATATTCAAACCGTAAAAAGTTTTACGAACGAGAATCTCGAAAGCCGCCGCTACTCCGGTTTTCAGGTCAAGGTGGTCAACCTGGCTTTGCAGGCCGCCCGGTACCGGGGCCTTTTCGTAAGCTTCATCATCCTGGCATTTCTGGGTGGAATTGGGCTAATCATGTGGTACGGTAGCACATTGATTGCTTCCGGACAAATGGCCGCCGGCGACCTGGTATCGTTTATCATTTATACCGCGTTTATCGGGGGATCCATCAGTGGCATGGTCGAGTTGTACGGAGGCCTGCTGCGATCGGTAGGTGCGTCGGATCGCATTTTCGACATGCTGCACGAGCACCCGGAAATTGACATCACCGAGCCGCCCCGGGAGTTGGCATTGCAGGGCGCCGTCAGCCTGGACCGCGTGCGTTTTGCCTACCCCACCCGGCAGGATATCACGGTACTCAAAGACTTTTCCCTCACGCTTGCTCCAGGCGAGAAAGTAGCCCTGGCCGGCCCTTCCGGAGCGGGAAAATCAACGGTGGCGCAACTCATTCTGGGCTTCTATGACCTTCAGGAGGGTGAGGTGCGTTACGATGGTAAGCCCGCTTCGAGTTTTGGGCGACGCGACATCCGCCGCCATATTGCCGTGGTTCCACAGGAAGTGATCCTGTTCGGGGGCACCATTCGCGAAAACATCGCCTACGGCAAACCCGGTGCCAGCGATGAGGAAATTGAGCAGGCGGCGCGCAAGGCCAACGCGTGGCAGTTCATCGCCGGCTTTCCCGAAAAACTTGACACCATCGTCGGCGAGCGCGGCATCAAACTATCAGGCGGTCAGCGCCAACGCGTGGCCATTGCGCGCGCAATCCTGAAAGACCCGGCCATCCTGATCCTGGATGAAGCGACTTCAAGCCTTGATGCCGAATCCGAGCGCCTGGTTCAGGATGCTTTGGAACTGCTGATGACCGGTCGCACCACCCTGATTATTGCCCACCGCCTCAGTACTATCCGCAAGGTGGACCGCATTCATGTATTGCAGGAAGGCCGGATTGCCGAAACAGGAACTTTCGAAGAATTAGCGGCTAAACCCGGCGGATTATTCGCCAATCTGCTGCGCCTGCAGTTTGAGGAAAGTGACCTGGTGCAAACAGAGGGGTGAAGGCAATATCCTTCAACCCACCCTTCCCAAAAAATCTTGTACGGCAGCCGCAAACGCAGCAGGTTGATCGGCATGTAGCCAATGTCCGGCGTCCGGCAGCGTGATCAGTGTGGCTTGAGGAAACAGCCGGATTATCTCCGGCCAGTCGCGGTCTTCGACATAAGCGGAGCGACTGCCACGGATAAAACATACAGGCCCCGAATAGGGAAAATCCGCATCTATTTTTTCCAGGATGTACGGATATCCGGCCCTGATGGCGTCGAGATTCATTTTCCAGCGAAATGACCCGTCTTTGTTTCGGGTGAGGTTCTTGAGCAGGAAAAGTCTCACCCCGGGATCCGTGATGAGCGTCGTCATTTTTTCTTCGGCATCCTCGCGGCTTTGCAGCGAAGGCAGCTCAAGCGCAGCCAATGCTTCAAAAATCAAATCGTGACCGGAAGGGTACGTTTTGGGAGCCATGTCGGCAACGATCAGAGAAGCTGTCAGTTCCGGGTAATCCAGCGCAAAACGCATCGCTGTTTTTCCTCCCATGCTGTGCCCCAGAACGGAAGCCTGGCGAATGCCTTCCCGGGCAAAGAGCTCCTGCAAATCGGCGGCCATTGCCGGGAAATCTATACGAGGATCATGGGGCGAACGGCCGTGGTTTCGCTGGTCAACCAGATAAACCGTATTTAAGCCGGCCCACTGCCGGCCAAGCGTCAGCCAGTTGTCCAGCGAGCCAAATAAGCCATGAAGGACCACGAGCGCCGGACCTTTTCCAAGTACGGTGTAATTCAACAGCATTTTTTCCGGAAGGATTTAATCGTCGGGATCAGGCCAGGCGCATTCGCTTGACCAGGTAGGGCATCAAAACCTGCCGGAAATTCAGTGCGGCATCGGCTTCAACATAGTCGATGCGGAACTGTCCGCAGCGCAGTTCCAGGTCTTTGCGGAATTGCCGCATTCGGGTAACATACCGCTCTTTGATTTCCTGGGAACGGAGTTTGACCTGCTCGCCAGTTTCGAGGTCAATGAAAAGATAGGGACGGTTATCAAACGAAAACTCCAGTTCCAGGTCTTTGTCGGTGACATGAAATAGAATCACCTCGTGCTTTGCATGCCGAAGGTGCTGCAGCGCACTGAAAAGTTCCTCCGTGTGCTCGATGTCATCAAACATATCGCTGAAGATCACCACCAGCGAACGACGGTGAATGCTGTCGGCAATCTGGTGAAGGCAATGGGCCGCGCGGGTTTTGCGGTTGTGGTTATTGTTGCTGATCATGCGACCGATATGGGCCATCAGCATCCGTTGGTGAAGAGCGCTGGACCGGTCGCGGGTATGAACGATCAGGTCTTCATCAAAAATTGAAAGTCCGACGGCATCGCGCTGCTTTTTCATCAGGTGCATCAGCGCTGCCGCGCCAACGGCGGAAAAGCGCGCTTTGTTAACTCCGCCACGCTTTTTCAGCACATCGCCTTCCGGAAAAAACATGGAAGAGGAGGCATCCAGTACCAGATGGCAGCGCAGGTTGGTTTCTTCCTCGTAGCGTTTGGTGTAAAGCCTGTCCGTGCGGGCATAAACCTTCCAGTCCACGTGGCGCATGGGCTGACCGGGATTGTGCAACCGATGCTCGGCAAACTCGACCGAAAAACCGTGGAAAGGGCTTTTGTGTAAACCGATGATAAACCCTTCGACCACCTGACGGGCGATCAGCTCCAGATTTTCAATTTCGCGGTAATCACGAAGGGTTAGCAGGTCATCCGTTTCAGGCATAAAGATGAGCGCAGGTAACTCGCGCCCTGAAAGTTACGCCCTTCGGCATAATCGGTTTATGAAAACCGGATTTAGGAAATCATTTTCCAGACTTCCGTTTACAGAATCCGATTTACAGAATCCGTTTTGCGGAATTCGTTTTGTAGAATCCGTTTTGCGGAATTCGTTTTGTAGAATATACCGGACCGGAGTTGGTCTCCGAATTATAAATGGGCTTTGAGCTTCTGCTCCAACACCGCTTTGGGCGCTGCCCCGACCTGTTTATCTACCACCTGGCCATTTTTTACAAACAAGATGGTGGGAATGTTCATAATGCGGTAACGCTGAGTGATCTCCGGGTTATGGTCAACATTGACCTTGCCAATGTTTGCCTGGCCGCTGTACTCTTTGGCCAGCTCGTCAACTATTGGGCCTACGATCCGACAGGGACCGCACCACTCTGCCCAAAAGTCAATCATGGCGACTTTGTTTGCATCCAGCACATCGGTTTGAAAATTGGCATCCGTGAATTCGAGGGCCATGGGTATGATTCTTTAATAAAGGTGTGTAAACTGATTACTTTTCTAAAACGCTAAGATACGCGGAAAGTTCCCGGTCAATTCCGGTTTATGCCAGGGAATAATCAAGCCGGAGCTCCTCCCGTAATTGCCTGACCATCGCCGTGGAAATGTCCACTTTATACTTGAGCGAGGCGAGCTCTACAGAGTATCGGTCACCCTCATCCAGAATTCTGATGGAGAGTCCGTTTTTACCGGGATGAACCGTGCAGATGGCTTCAAGACCCGCAATCACCTTTGGAGTCAGATCCGGTAGCGAAATATGAACCGTGATGCGCTTGGCCTTCTCGTCCCTCACATTCTCCAAAAGCATCATGTGCGTGATTTTTAATTCCAGCTCATCCTCCGACTTGAAACGGGGTTGATATCGTCCGGAGACAAACACCGGAGTCCCTTCGTGCTCCAGAAGGTGCCGAAACTTGAGATAATCCTCCCCAAAAAGTGAAAACTCCATTTCGCCCGAAAAATCTTCGAGGGAGAAGGTGCCAAAGCGTGAGCCCCGCTTGGATGTCTTATGCTGTACTTTGGTCACCAGGCCTCCAATGCTCAGGGCCCCTTTCCGGATTTTCGCGGCTTCAGCCACCGAGCAGGTCGTGAAGCACTCCAGTTCCATGGCGAAGTCATCCAGTGGATGGCCGGACAGGTATATCCCCGTCACATCTTTTTCTTTTCTCAGTTGATACAGCAATGGCCAACGCGGAGAATCCGGAACTTGCGGATCAACCGTCTCCATAGAGTCCGACAGAGCGCCGAAGAGACTATTCTGGTTGGCCGCCATGGATTGCTGGTATGACCCTCCGTGCTTGATGGCGCTTTCCAGCAAGGTCGGGCCATCGCCCTGCGCTTGAAAATACTGGGCGCGGTGAAGACCCAGCCCATCAAAAGCTCCGGACTCGGCCAATGCTTCCAGGCATTTCTTGTTAATGGCCCGCAGGTTTGAACGCCGGGTCAGGTCAAACAGGCTTTTGTAGGAGCCATCCTTTTCCCGTTGTTCAAGCAACGCTTCCACAGCGGCAGAACCAACCCCTTTCACTGCAGAAAGCGCGAAGCGAACGGCCCCACGGGTGTTGACGGTAAAATTGAGATCGCTCTCGTTGACATCCGGGCTGAGTACTTCTACCCCAAGCGCGCGACACTCGCCCAGGAAGAAATTGATCTGCTTGATATCGCTCTTGTTGTGCGTGAGGACAGCCGCCATGTACTCCGCCGGAAATTGGGCTTTGAGGTAAGCGGTCTGGTATGCCAGAACCGAGTATGCTGCGGAGTGCGAACGGTTGAATCCGTAGTTCGCAAACTCCATCATGATGTCATAAATCTGACCCGCTTTTTTCTCGTCAATTTCCCGGTCTTTGGCCCCCGCAAGAAAGAGTCGCTTCTGCTTCTCCATCTCGTCCATGTTTTTTTTGCCCATGGCGCGACGCAGGATGTCTGCTGCTCCGAGACTGAACCCGCCGATAATTTGCGCGGTTTGCATGATCTGCTCCTGGTAAACCATGATGCCATAGGTGGGGCGGAGCAGATCTTCGAGCAGCGGATGCGGGTATTCAACCGGTTTGCGACCGTGTTTTCGGTCAATAAACAAGGGAATAAATTCCATCGGACCCGGGCGGTACAAGGCGTTCATGGCAATCAGGTCCTCTATGCTGGTCGGTTTCAGATCGCGCAGGTATTTCTGCATGCCCGGCGATTCAAACTGAAAAATGCCGATGGTCCGCGCTTCCTGAAAAAGGGAAAAGGTTTTGGCATCATCCAGCGGAATGGTATCCAGATCAATCTTCCTGCCCTGTCGTTTCATAACATTGCGGCAAGCTTCGTCCATGATGCTCAGGGTTTTCAATCCCAGGAAGTCCATTTTCAGCATCCCAGCCGCTTCGACATATTTTCCTTCAAACTGCGTTACCCACAGGTCAGATTCCTTGTTGATGCAAACCGGGATATACTCCATCAGGTCATGGGGTGCGATGATCACTCCGGCTGCGTGAAGACCGGTCTGGCGTACGGAGCCCTCCAAAGCCTGCGCAGTCTGGAGGGTTTGCGCGGCCAGATCGTTTCCCTGAAAAATGGCTTTGAGATCCGGGGTGGTATTCATGGCCAGTTTCAGCGTCATGCCCGGCGTCGCTGGCACCAGTTTAGCGATGCGATCCACTTCATTCAACGGAAGACCAAGCACCCGCCCGACATCGCGGATGGCACTTCGCGCGGCCATCGAACCATAGGTAATAATTTGTGCGACCTGATTCTTGCCGTACTTTTTGATGACGTAATCAATGACCTGCTGGCGGCCGGCATCGTCAAAGTCAATGTCAATATCCGGCATGCTGACGCGCTCGGGGTTCAGAAAACGTTCAAAAAGAAGGTTATATGCGATTGGGTCAATGTTGGTGATTTCCGTGCAATAGGCCACACAGGAACCCGCCGCAGAACCACGGCCGGGACCGACGCGGACACCCAAATGCCTGGCGGCGGCAATGAAGTCCTGGACGATCAGGAAATACCCGGCAAATCCCATGTCGCGGATGACCGCCAACTCAAAATTTAAGCGATCTGCCAGGTCCTGACTGATTTGGCCATATCTGCGCCGTGCGCCTTCAAATGCCAGGTGGCTCAGGTACTCATCTTCCGTTGCAAATCCCGGGGGAAGGGCGAAGTTCGGCAACAGGATGTCCCGGCTGAGTTTGGGCGGCTCCACTTTGGCAGCCAGCTCAGTGGTGAAGTCCAGCGCTTCGGGTACATCCGAAAAAAGCGCGGACATTTCCGCCTGGGTCTTGAAGTAAAATTCTTCGTTGTAGAACCCGAAGCGATGCCCGGGTCCTTCACCCACCGGAGTGGCTTTGAGTTCAGCCGTGTTTACGCAGAGCAGGACATCGTGGGGTCCCGCGTCCTGTTTATTGATGTAATGCGAATCGTTGGTGCAGATGATTTTGACCGAATATTTGCGGGCAAAGCGCAATAACACCTGGTTGACCTGTTCCTGGCTCACTCCGGTCCGGTCAATATCCGGGATAAAGTGTCGCTGTAATTCCACGTAAAAATCTTCGCCAAACACCTCCAGCCACCAGCGAAAGATTATTTCGGCCTCCTCCTCTCCTTTGTGGACGATGGCTTGCGGAATTTCAGCACCCAGGCAGCAACTTGTCGCAATCAATCCACCGCGATATCGGAGAAGCAACTCCTTGTCAATTCTCGGCCACTTGGAATACATCCCTTCGATATAACCCAGCGAACAGAGCTTGCTCAGATTCTTGTACCCCTCCTGATTTTTGGCAAGCAACAATTGATGAAACCGATGATCCTTTTCCTGCCGGGTAAAAGTTTTGCGGTGCCGGTCCTCGACCATATAGAATTCGCAACCCACTATCGGAATGAGGTCGCGTTTGCCGGCTTCCTTGACGAATTCAAACGCGCCGAACATGTTTCCGTGATCGGAAATAGCACAGGCTTTCATTCCGTCGGCTTTAGCCTTGTCAAGCATAGCCGGGATAGACGAAGCCCCATCCAAAAGGGAATACTGGGTATGAACGTGAAGGTGAACGAACTCAGGCATGAGAGGTATATCGCGGGAATCCGTGGTGAATACATCTCCGGAGCGCCCTGGCGAAGCCCTAAGTTAACCTGCTAGAAGCCGAACCCGGAATGTTTAAGGAGAGAGACTTTCCACTTGTTGAAAAAAAACTTCAGGAATCGCGACTTCTCGCCGTTCAGCGATTCAGATCGTAAAAGATGCCCACATTGTAGGAAGGGGCTGCAGCCACAATTTCACCCCGGAAAGCCCCCCCAAAAGCTGCTGAAACCCCAAAGCCACCCTTGATATAATAGGCCGCTTCCAGGGTAACGCTGGTAAACTCCGTATTGTTAGCAAAAATACTGGTGCTGGTAATGTCGGCTCCTGTGCTTCCGTTTTTCAACGACTGCCAGTCAGCGACCCGAAGAATGAGCCACAAGTCCTGTTCTATAAGACCCACGCCGGTTTCCAGCCCGATTCGGATTTCATCGGAAAATTTGTTGGTTCTGTTATTAAAACCTGCATTAAAAGTCGAATACCCGGATGATTTCTTACCGACCTTGTACGATTTTCCAATATCGTAAGCTATTATTTGGTTGAATTCCCCATCGCCAGTTTGCAGGTTGTCCTGGGTTCCTCCGGCCGGCTCTCCCAGGGGGATGCCAAACGTGAGTGAAAGTGCCATAGGCCATTTGCTTCCCGGCTTGTTCAACCCGTATTTGATTCCGATGTCCGTATCACCAAATGTATTGATCGCCTCACCCGGAATCAGGGTTTCACCAGTAGTTCCTGAAACTATATTATTCATATAATTCCTGGAGAAAAAAGGGATGTTTGCCATCACCGTCCATCGGTCAACAATTCCGTATTCCCCGTAAATACCCGTATTGAAGATTCCGGTTGTCGTATTGGGATCCGGAATACCCGTATCGGTATAATGCTGGTCAAACACAATCCAGTATTCGGATAACTTGAAATATCCTTTCCCTTTGGGTTGTGTCCATGGACCTCCGGCAAAAAGAGAAGTTCCAGCAAGCAAAAACACGAACAGGACCCCGTACTGAGCTGTTTGATTAATTAATGATTTCACCATCGCCGACTTTCACATTAAAGGGTTTGCAATAATAGAGAACGTATGCATAATCGTTGATGCCAACTCCGTCAAGCGTATAGCTGTGAGCACCAGAAAATACAGTAACCGCCCCAATTTCCAATGCACCAACACTGGTACTCGGATTGTTGCTTAAGTAAATGTAAAGTCCGGGTAATGATGTAGAAGCTTTATAGTTGGACGCCAAACGCAATTCAATCGCTCCACCGCCGATATCTTCCAGTTCAAAATCTCCTTCAAGCAGATATGAACTGGTGCTGATCACCGTACCATATCGAAACGTGGGAATGATGACCGTGTTCTCGCCAACGCCTACCTCAACGGAAGCCTGCACCGGAACTGATCCACCACTATACGTAACAGAAATAATCGCCGAACCATTTTGCAATGCTGCCGCCAAACCATCGTCGTTAATGGAAATAACATCCGGATCAGAACTGCTCCAGGCTACAGGAACCGTTTGGGGCTGACCAACATTGTTAAAGTAAACATTGAAAAACTGGTAGCTTGAACCTAAGGCGATCGAATCCACCGGATTCATGATGCGGATCTCTGGGTCCACTTCATCAAAAATGATGTCATCGCCGATACAGCCACTCAGGCCAAGCCCGAAAATGGCTCCAAACAATACATATTTGTACAAAATAATTTGATTAGTTGAACAAGAACAGCCATAGTACATCCCAAATCCGGGAAAAGTTCCCTTTAGGAAAAAAATTAATGAACCACCAGCACGCCGGTCCTCATGTACGTTTCGCTTTCAAGCCGATACATGTAGAGTCCGGGAGCTTTGAAAGCCGGTGTAAAGGAATCTCCTGATTCGACCTGCAGATACTGGAGCTGACGGCCTGCCGCGTCAAAGAGAGAGAATCGGAAAGACTCGTCGTTGACGGATTGCAATGTCAATCGCTCATTGAGCAACAGCGGATTGGGATACAGGACGGCACTTTGCATGACCGGTTTGCCCGGACCTTGCCAGCCAATAACTACCGGGGTGCCGTCAACATTGATGTTGTCGAGGTAGAGCATCTGGCCCCAACTGCCGTGATTCCTGAACACCAGCATAGCTCCATCCTGTCCGGCCCAGGGTGTCATGTCGAGTAATTCCGTGCGCCATTGCTCGCCGCTTGGATCAAAAATAGCCGCCGAATACGGCGGGGCGGTTGATAATTCCACTCCGCCCTTGAAATACAAACTGGTAAACGTGACGCCGCAATCCGTGGAAATCAACACTTCAAGCGAGTCTGAATAAATGCCTCCGTACGGGCTGTAAGCCACGTCAAACTTCAGTTCCGTGGCATTTTCCTGCAGGTTGACGAATGCCCGCAAATCGCCAAAACCACCCTGGAGGTCAATATTAAAATTGTCCGCTCCGGCGCTGTTGGCGCTGGTTCCGTATCCACCCGCGAGGCTTGTTTTGTTCCAAATACCGGTTCCGCTGTTAAGGCCCTGGGTGGTCCATTCTAACGGGGGAAATGCGCCTTCAAATTCTTCGGCGATGGCGGTGCCCTCAACGCCTGCCACACGAACCTGCATGCTGTCCCGGCTGGTCTGGCCAAGGGCATCGGTGACCTGGAGCACTGCAGAGAAGACCCCTTCTCCGCTGAATGTGACCGAAGGATTGCGCTCGCTGGTAGAAGCAGGAATTCCTCCTTCAAAAGTCCAGGACCAGGATGCGCCGTCGTGTAGCAGAATGGAATGATCCTCAAAGTGAAAGGTATCAATTCCACAAATAGCGCTGAGTCTATCAACCATAGCTTGCGCTATGGGATACTGGGGAAGGCTGCGCATCGGCGCCTGCCAGACTCCTTTGCCGTAAGAGGCCATCCGCAATTCACCATCGCGGTAGAAAGGCTTGATGATATTGGTATTGGCATACGCGGGCAGCCCGTCGCTGTAAGATTCCCAGTCCGTCATGCCGTGATCGCGGAAAAAGACCCCTTTGTCCGTAGCGGCATACAAGCCGCCATTGGTGGCTCCGGTGAGCAGAATGGA
>JANNSM010000318.1:0-6067 GCA_031402635.1 Bacteroidota bacterium
CATCTGGATAAGCCCGCTCTTCATGATTCGCGGCATAAGTGAGGTGATGTGTTAGACCAATTCAGATAAGACGAACTCAGGCGGGAAACACCGATTGCGGATAGCGGCCGCTGGCCACAAGTTCGCGAAGGGCAGCCTCCACAATGGGCTTGTCCTCCCGATAGGTAACGCCGATCCAGTGTTCCTGGCAGGTAATCACATCAACAACGACTTCGCCGGCATCCATGCGGGACTGAACAATACCCGGAAGCAGCATTTCTTCTTTGGGCTGATCGCGGTGGTCTTTGGCAAAACGCTGGAAGGATTCGTAAAGCGGATCAAAGACCTCAGCCGGGTAACCCCAGTAATTCATAGAAACCGGAGAGAGCAGGTCAAAGGAATCCGGTTCTCCGGGATAGGGATCGGCAACCGCAATGTTTCCTTCCTTGCGAACTTTCTTGCGTTCGTGGATGGCAACCAGTTGCCCGTTTTTAGTGCGGCAAACGCCCCGGGAAACACCCCCATGCTCGCTCAGCGTCTTCTCCAGAACATAAGCCAAAAGCCCGTACCGAACCGGAGATACTTTGCTGTCCAGATACTCTTTCATCAGCGTAAAGGCTGATGATCCGTAAAAATCATCGGCATTGATTACCGCGAATGGCTCGGATACCACCTTGCGGGCAGCCAGAACGGCATGGGCTGTTCCCCAGGGTTTTTCCCGCAGGGTATAGTCAACGCCCGCAGGCACATCAGTATCCATTTCCTGAAAAGCGAACTGGATATCAATAACCTTTCCCCATTTGCGGGCAAAGATTTCCGTAAAATCCTGCTCCAGCGACTTGCGGATAACAAAGACCACTTTGTCAAAGCCCGCGCGATGCGCATCAAAAATGGAGTAGTCGGCAATGGCCTCGCCGGAAGGACCTACCCGGTCCAATTGTTTAAGTCCTCCATATCGGCTCCCCATACCGGCGGCTAAAATGACCAGGCTGCTGCTTTTCATGGCGCAAATATAGAACAGTGAATGCAGTGACCTATGCGAATCGCCTATCTTCACCCAGCAAATTCTTCACGTTCCGGCCCTGCTTTTTTTATGTCGAAAGATCCCTTTCCGCAAATTCCCTTTCGATGGGTCAGCGTGATTGCCGGAATACTTTTCACGATGGCTTCGCTGAGCGCTCAGATCAGCGCCGATCAGTTTGAGGACATCAGCCAGGAAAGCGGCTTTGGCAATTTCTACTTCAGTTGGGGAAGTGCCTGGGGAGATCCCAACGGCGACGGGCGACCAGACATTTATGTAGGCAACCACTACCGAGAAAAAGACCACAATCTACCGTTCATTTTCTACCAGGCAGATGGGCCGTTTGTAAGGGACACCCTGCCGGATTTTGACTCGGTCAAAGACATGCACGGCTCCGTCTGGATGGATTTTGATGAAGACGGCGATGATGATCTGTATATCGTGACCGGGCGGTCTGGCGGCAATTTATTGCTGGTCAATGACGGAACCGGTGTGCTCCGGGATCAAACGAAGGAATGGGGCCTGGGTCTTTCCGAATCGCGGGGCAGAACGCCAATCTGGTTTGACGCTAACCGGGACGGCATGTTGGATATGGTGGTCACCAATGGCAATCCGCTAAATTCCGTCAACCGGATGAACACCCTCCTGGTCCGGGAAGGGGATGTGTTTCATACCTCCCTGGCTGACAGCCTCGCCGCGGTCGGGAACCTCACCGGATCGGGTGCCATGATCGGCGACCCCTGGGGAGCCGGCTGGTGCCAACTGGGTCTGTTCACCGACAAATCGCTGCATTGGTTGTTGCCCGGTTGCCTTCCGCTGGAGCAGAATTTTCGCTGGGATCAAACCGATCTGGAACAGGTCATTCCCGCTGATTTTAACGGTGATGGAATGACCGATTTGCTTTTGGTCAGAGCGGATCTCTCGCAAGCTAACGCTGCGGTAGATTACCCGATCAATTACGGCGAATCGTTTGAACTCGACCTGATCAACCCCGCCCTGACCACCTGGATCCGAACACCGCGAAATGGAACCGGGGTGCTGAATCCGGAGGGTACAGTTACTTATGTTCCGGATCCTGCCTTTTCCGGGAGTGACTCCCTGGCCTTACGGGTTTGCGACAGTTTTGACCTTTGTGTACCCCGGGTCATTTACTTTTCGGTGAGTCCGTCTCCATCGCCGGGTGGCGCTCAACCTTTTCCGGTTTTGGCGGATTCCTCCATCACGCTGAAGGTTTCTGAGGTGGTACATCCCTTTCGCCATTCGCTGCGGCTGATCCTGTTTCCGCGGGATACTCTTCACCAGGCCATCCGTTTCCGGACCGCTTCCGATTCCCTGTTGCTGGAGCCGGAGCCCTCCCTGAACATTTCTGCAGACAGCATTTTTATCGGGTCATCCGGGGTTCATCCCGCTTCATCCGGGAGCTTTTTGCTCACAAAAACAGATACCACCTGTTGGGGATCGTCATCGTACGTGCCCGGCGAAACCAGGGCACTATTTGTTCACTATGAACCGGCAACCGACGAATGGATTATCGCGTTCAATACCTGGTTCTATGAACAGCGGCTTGATTTGTTTGCGTTTGCCACCGATTCAATTCAGATTGCAGGGTACCTGAATTTCAGCGGAGAAGCCGTCCTGAGCTCCGATCAGTTGCTGTTCAGCAACGGGTTCGGTTACGATGACGCAACGGCTTGGGCAGGCATAGACGAACCCAATAATGCCGTTGCGGGAGCCGCGGCTGACTTTGACAATGATGGCGATACGGATATTTTGTTATCCTGTGGCTTGCTGGAAGGCAACCAGCCAAACCTGCTTTGGGAAAATCAGGGCAATGGGCATTTTCTTCCGGTGCCGATGGCCGGAGGAGCCACCGGACCCGGAGTGGGCAGTGCCGGAACCCCGTCGGTGGCCGATATGGACGGTGACGGATTTCTGGACATTTTCCTGGAGAATGGCCGGGGCTTTGGCTCGGGCATTCGCGGGCCCTACACGCTGCTCAGGAACCGCGGCAATGGAAACGCCTGGCTGCGGCTGCACCTTCGGGGTGTGCAGAGCCCGTTGGAAGGAGTTGGTGCGGTAACCGAGGTCTGGAGCGGCGGAAGGAGGTTTGTGCGGGTGGCAGATGGCGGACAAAACCGCTACTCCCAGAGTGAACGAATCGTCCATTTCGGCCTTGGTGATGCCCTTCAGGCGGACAGCCTGATCATCCGCTGGCCGTCGGGGATTGTTCAACGGTTGTATGATGTCCCGGCCAACCAACTCCTTGAGGTCTGGGAACCGGAGGGTCAGGCGAAACAATGCCTTGCTCCCGCACAATTGCTTACCGATTACCCCGGCGGTGGAGCAACCATCCGCTTCACCTGGATGACCCTGCCATGTACGATCGGCTACGAGGTGCAAATCCGCAATAACAGCACCCGGGTTGCCGAAATATACCCGGCGAAGGAAGCGCTTCTCGTGCTCAACAAAGGTCGTTTTATCACCGGTCAGGAATACCGTTGGGCGGTTCGGGTACAGTGTCAGGACAGTTCCTGGGGCAACTGGTCAGCAGAACGGCGGTTCACGATAGACCGTGAAGCAACCTCCATCAGCGATCCGATGGGACAAACGGATCCCGGTTATAGCCTGGTCCCTAATCCGGCAGGCGATTGGGTGGATGTTGTTTCAACCCAAATCCCCAGGCAGTCCTGGCGTGTTGTCATCACGGATGCCAGAGGACAGATCCGAGGAAGGCAGGTCTGCGGGACCGAAAAAACATGCCGGATCCCCTTGGAAAAATTCGAGTCCGGAACTTATTCCGTTCAGATTTCGCAGGGCGAAAATTCACGGGTGTTGCGGCTTATCCGGGTTGACCAGCCTTAACCATCTTTGAGCGGAAAGTGATTCGGGCGGGGGGCTTGTCACCGGGTTGCAAAGGGCTTTCGTTTCACAAACCGGCCGTAGCCGGGCTGTACGTCTGCCTTTTCCCCGTCCACGACTACCTGGCCACGCAAAATGACCGTTTGCACTTTACCGGTTAACTCCCATCCTTCGTAGGCGGAGTAATCCGTTTTCATGTGGTGGGTTTGAGCGCTGATAACATGCTGCTTTTCAGGATCAAAAATGACCACGTCTGCATCGGCGCCAACGGAAAAGGTGCCTTTTTGCGGAAACATCCCGAAGATCTTTGCCGCATTGGTTGAGGTCACTTCCACAAACTTGTTCAGGCTCAAACGGCCTTTTCTCACCCCTTCGCTGAACAAGAGTTCCATACGGTGTTCTATGGCGGGATGGCCGTTAGGAATTTTGCTGAAATCGTCGGCGCCGCTCCGTTTTTGCTCCCAGGTAAAGGGACAATGATCCGTTCCCACCACTTGAATTAATCCCTGATTGATGCCGGCCCAAAGGGCCTCCCGGTCCTTGGCTTTTCTCAGCGGCGGACTCATGACCCATTTAGCGCCATCTTCCCGCTGGTATAAATCGGCATCCAGCAGCAGATACTGGATGCAGGTTTCGCCAAAGACCTGCTGATTGCGGAACGTAGCCTGCCTTACCTGGTCAAGCGCTCCCTGACAGGTCATGTGCACGATGTAAGCCCGCGACCCGGCGTAGTGAGCCAGGTCGCTGAAGCGGCCCGATGCTTCGGCCTCGGTGACTTCCGGCTGGCTGAGGTAATGGTACTCCGGGCTCAAAAGTCCTTCGCTCCTAAATTGCGCCACCAGCGAGTCTATCATATCACCGTTGGTGGCATGAGCAGTTACTATTCCCCCGTGTTTTCTGACTTCCTGCATCAGCTCCAGCATCTGGCGGTCGTCAATCATCAGCGCGCCTTTGTAAGCCATGAACGTCTTAAAAGACGTGATGCCTTCTTTAAAAATCAGCGGCGCTATCTCCCGCAAGGTTTGCTCGTTGAAATCGGTGACCGCCATGTGGAAGCTGTAGTCCGCGCAGGCTTTCCCATTGCTCTTTTTGCGCCATTCTTCCAGCGCCGCATAGAGTGCCTTGCCCTGCGTTTGCAGAACAAAGTCAATCACCGTGGTGGTTCCGCCAAACAGCGCTGCGCGGGTGCCGCTGGTGTAGTCATCGGCGGAAAAGGTTCCCATAAAGGGCATATCCAGATGCACATGCGGGTCAATTCCCCCGGGAAAAACCAGCATCCCGGTGGCATCCAGCACCTGGTCTGCTTTGCTTTGATCCAAACCGGTTCCGATTGCTTCGATCCGGCCGTCGCGAATCAGCAAATCGGCGAAGGAATCTTCGGATGCGGTAATAATCCGTCCGTTTTGAATGAGAATAGTCATGGTATAGCAAAGCCGTGCAGGGATGTGCACGGCTTCGCAAAGTTATACCGCAGGAGGATGAAGGAAGGTCTTCGGAAGACGGAATCCTTAAACCCGAATGTTTAGGAAATTATTCCACGATCAGACGACCCTGGGATTGTCCACCGTCCTGCACGGCAATGACCGTATAGATTCCGGCACTCAGGGAACTGACATTTAGCACTGGTTGAATGAGCTGCTGTTGCATCACCAGGCGGCCGGTGGCATCGTAAACCCGGATGGATTTAGCCGAAGCGTTCAGTCCTGATCCGATGAACACCAGTCCGGAAGCCGGGTTGGGATAGAAGCTCAGTTCCTGTGCGGAAACAGGAGTCAGGCCCGTGCTTTCGCGGATTTCAACCATTTTGCATTCTGACCACGTGCAACCATCGGGATCAAGAGCATTCATGCAGACTTCATACGTTCCGGGGCTGGCGTAAACATGGTTGATCCAGAAACCTTCCGCGCTGCTGCCATCGCCGAAAGTCCAGGTGATGGTGCTTCCGGCCGGGGCTGAAGAATTGAAATCAGCCTGCATCGGGAAGGCATTGGTGAAGGTGAAGTCCACATCCACACCATCACTAACCGGGATTTCAATGGTCCGATAGATGTAGCCGGATTGTGGGTTATACAAGTTGATCAATAACATTTCCAACCCTTCTGCATCGTCATCCTGAAGGCCTTCGAGGATCACCTGGGCATCAGATTCGCCGGGCAGGATGGCAACACGGGCAGGCAATTCGGTAAAATCACCGGCGTCAGCGCTGCC
>JANNSM010000319.1:0-1734 GCA_031402635.1 Bacteroidota bacterium
CCCAGGTTACCGCCAGCATAGGCAAATCTACCGACGCCGACCACACTCTTGTCGGGAGCGACGGCGGTGGCATAGTACCCTTCGACGCCGTCCAACCTGTAGGACCGCAAGAGCCCGACGGCACTGCCATCGACCTTGGAGATGCGCTGGAAGACGGTGGGTTGGTCCACGCCATTGTAGCTCTGGCCACATACGACATAAGCGGTGCTGTCCACGCCAAGGTCTTGCACGGAGTAAAACCCAAAATTGGGTACACTTGGGCCGACATACTGTCGCATCCAATTGAGGGTGAGGTTGGGGCTGAGTTGAAATGCATATCCGCTTCTGATCAAGATGGGGGACGTGGTGGAGACCGAGCCCACCCCGATCAGGTTGTTTCCAGAGGCATCAAACTTGAGATCAGACAATGCATCGCGGTTGCCTGGGCCTGTGCTCACCCGAAAGGTGATTTCATTAAGCACATTGCCCTCGTAGTCCACAAGCATGATCAGGGTAGAGTCATTGCGGTAACCCCCGATGTAAATACGTTGATTGACCGGGTCGTCACAAAGGATGGAGCCGCCTTCATTGGAATTGGCCCTTCCAAACGTGAAAACCCCAGTCTGGGCAGATAAGACATTGATCAGGAGACAAGAAAAGACGAAGAGCAAAATCAGTGAATACTTCAAGCCATGCTGAAGCCGGTGCAAACTTTTCATTGGGTAATTGTTAATGTTAAGGTGACGAAAAATCAATTGCTCTTGGGTAAATCATTTTCAGCGGTTTGGCCTCTTCCAAACGAAAGCGATGAAAAGTGGAAAGAGGCCACAATCATCATCTTCTTCTGGAATCAAAAATGACCCAATATTGCTACGGAACAAATGGGAAATAATGCAGCGGCAGATGGTAACAATGCAAACAAGCGGTTCATCGAGGGAACGGAATAGTGAACCTGGCCCCGAAAGATGAAAATACGGATGAAGTTGGAATCCGTACCTTTAATTGCTGTTTAGGAATCAAGGATTGAGGTTTCTCTTTTCATAACTGCAACTCTGTTACCGGTAGTGTTACCCGGCCTCTATACAAGCAAAAAAGCCCGCCTCAAAAGGGCAGGCTTTCTGCTTGTACACCTAAAGGTGAAATTATCTAACTTTTTTGTGGGTGATATGGTGGAAAACGTTGATTTTTAGGTTCGATTGTCACATTGGGTAATAAGCAGGGAATTCTCCAGGAATAACATAACCAGACTACTGGTTCACCTGAAAATTGATTTTCGGGTCCAGCGTTTTGATCATGCTAAACAGCATCCTTGAAATCTCATCGAGGGACTCATAAAAAGTATCATATTCCTCCTCCGAAAGTTCCTTTTCCTGCAACAAGAAATCAAAAATGGCCACACACTCAAAAGCACTACTTCGTGCGATTACAAAAAAGTTTTTCTGATCTGCCTTGGTGAAGCGGCCTGCGCCTTCGGCAATATGGAGCAAGATACTTAGGCAGGCTCTTCCTAATTGGTCGCGAACCGTGCGGCTCAGGCCCGGATGGTCTTTCAGCCACTTATATATTGTTCCGTTTAAGGCTTTCGCCTTTTGGTAAACTTGCAGTTTTTCAAATCCGAATGAGCCTTTTTTCATGGGTTTATTTTATGGGCTTCGTCAGTTTGAGTTCGAGTTTGAGTCCGGTCCTTCGTTTGAGTCCGGGTACTCCGCTATCGCTTCGTACCCGGACTCAAACTCGGACTGGGTGGCCCGAAGG